>DCGI01000014.1:0-828 GCA_002315475.1 Christensenella sp. UBA1782
CGGGTGGGCGGGGGACTGCCGTTTCGGGACGACACCGTTTTCTTGAAGGTCTTTCAGCTGTTTCTCCAATTCGATAACGCGATTGGTCAGACCGTCTAAATTCAGTTCGGTCACCAATTCGCAAGCTCTCACCACCGCCGCTTCCAAAATAATTCTCGGTTGGGTGGAAAAACGGATTTTATTTTCCAATTCCGTCATAATATCCATTACGCGAGAAATCCGATAATTGGAATGGACGCACTTTTCCCGCATCAAATTCAGTTCGCTTGCCGATACCGTACTCGGACGGTAATTCGGAACGTTCTTGACCGCCATTAAGTCGGAAAAATAACGAGCCAAATCCTTATATACGGTGGTTCTGCCGTTCTTTAACAGTCGGTCGAGAATATTTAACGCCTCTTTACAGTCGGCTTCCAAAACGGCACCCGCCAAAGCATCCAATTCGGAAAAATCGGTGGCACAAAGGATTTCCAATACCCCTTCCGTCGTGATATTGCCGTCACAGTAGGACATACACATATCGGCTACGCTCAGCGTATCTCGTACACTTCCTTCCCCACTGACGGCGATTCTGTGCAATGCGGTTTCTTCGTACGTTACCGACAATTCGTCAAAGATTTTCTTTAAGAGGGAAACCAATTCTTCTTCTTCCACCAAACGAAAATCAAATCGCAAACATCGGGAAAGAATGGTTTGTGGGATTTTTTGTACTTCGGTCGTCGCCAAAATAAACAAAACGTGTTCGGGCGGTTCTTCCAAAGTTTTTAACAGTGCGTTAAATGCCGACGTGGTCAACATATGCACTTCGTCGATGATATAAACTTTATA
>DCGI01000014.1:903-13954 GCA_002315475.1 Christensenella sp. UBA1782
CCACGCCGTTGTTGGAAGCGGCGTCGATTTCCAAAATATCAATATTGTTTTGATTTTGGAGAGCGGTACAAACTTCGCATTTTCCACAGGGAGAACCGTTATTCGGTCGTAAACAGTTTACCGCACGCGCAAAAATCTTGGCGCACGATGTTTTTCCCGTTCCTCTCGTCCCCGTAAACAAATACGCATGACCGATATTCCCCGATTTTATTTGATTGATAAGGGTTCTCGTAATGTGATTCTGTCCGATAACCCCGTCAAAGGTTCCCGGACGGAACCGTCTGTATAATGATACGTGTTCCATTTTTACCTTTCGGCGTATACGGGTACGACGGCAAATTGTAATACGTATTTACCGGGTACGACGGTGTACTGACTCAACGGATAACCTTTCTTAGCGTTTCCGATCCCCGACACGACGGCGTTGACGTCGATATAAACGGCACTTTGCGGTTTGATTTCGTCGGTCTTATAGCTTTCGGCGATTTCCTTATCGGAGAGCGGACTGACACGAAGTTGGAAAGGTTCTTTCTTGGTAATCAAGAAAATACCGTCTCCTTCTTTATCCAAAGCCACCGCATATTGCACGCCCAAACGGTTACCGCATTCTTGCTTATGATAGACTCGGTCAAACACTTCGTTTACGGCAATGGGATACAAGCCTACGCAGGCGTGTTCTTTCATGTCGACGTATGTGTCTTCCGGTCCGCAGCCGTAGTAAGAAATGTCCCCGAAGGCGTTATGCAAACGCAACTGTTTACCGAAGCAATCGAGCAGCGGTAATTTCTTTTTCTTCGGTTGCAAAGCCGACGTGATTTCTACGACGCCGTTGGCATGAATAACGTATTTATCGGATACTTTATAACATTCCCGCAAGCCCGCATAGAAGGACGACTCCACGCAAACGATGATTCTGTCTTCTTCCTTCGACCACGAAAAACCTTTCTTGACGAGATTCATCTTAGAAGTTCCGCTCAAAATATTACGGACGAACGGTCGATAGATATTGGAAACGAATCCGTTGTTTCCGCGACGGGCACTTTCCGGTTTGATGACTTCTTTATTCATAATCGTATACCGTACGATACTACCCGTTCTCTTGTCAAAACGAATGACGCCGCAATCGTAACGAACTTCAAAGTAATCGGGCAATTCTACCGTACGCAAGAGGGAACCTTTCTTCAACAGAATTTTTTGGATTTCTTCGTGAACGTGATGTTGCTCGGTATATAACCATTTTCCGCTGATTCTGTCGTAGAAATCGACGTTGACGTAGGTATCCCCTTCCACCGGTCCGATATAGACTTCGAACCGTCTGGTGCTATGCGGTAAAACCGTTGCTTCCAGCTGTACTCTGGAAAGAATCTTTCCGTCCCGTTGTACCACCACGAAAATCATATAGTCCGAGGTATCGGCATAGTCTTGATTGTTGGAGATTTCCACGATATTGGGTTCGATAAAGTCGCTCTTTACCTTTCTATATAGATACTTAATGTTTTCGGCACCCGCACAAGCCACTCTGTTCGCCAAGAACAAGCCGTCGTCACGGAACCCTTCTTTACCGATAATGTCGTTACCGAAGCGTGATACGCATCCGCCCAAACAGCAGGGAGAGGCGACAATCAATTCTTCAAATTGCTTCACGTCGGCACAGCCTACGCCGTCGTTCGGGGCGTATTCGGCAAAGAAAATCGGCTTCTTGTTCATGTTTTCGTTAATCATTTCCAACGTGCGTGCCAAAGACGGATACCGTACGCATGCCAATCTTCCGTTCCCGACGGCGGTTACGAACTTATCGGTATGCTTTTGCATTTCGTCCACGATACCCCGAATGAGAGGAACCGAATAATCTTCTCCGATATAGAACATCAAAACGTTCGAGAAGGCTTTGAGTTCTTCAAAATTATTTTTGCACATCAGGCGGACGGAAGGCGCAAACGCGGGATTGGTAATAACGGCGTTTCGATTTTTTGCGTTGCCCTTGGCAATGCCTTCGGTATGAATCGGCAAGGCGGCGACGACGTACAAACCGATTTCTTGACAAAGAGAAGCAAACTCTCCCGTTACGGGGAAGGTCGGTTGTACGGTGTTGAATCCGTATCTCTTGATGAGGGCGAGGTCTTCTTTGATTTCCGGCGTCTTCATCAATTTTCCTTCGGCATTATATATAGGATTATAGACGATACCCCGAATCTTCAACGGATCGTCGTTATAGGTGACCACCCCGTTCTCTTCTCGAATCACCGCAAATCCCGTACGAATCTTGGTACATTCCACACAGTAACCTTTTTCCATGACGCTGACGTAAATATCGTACAGAGGACTTACTTCGTGATTGTACGGCAAGAACTTTTCGTTAAAGGAAAACTCGACGACTTTGCTCTCGACGTCTTTTAATTCGCGATAGTAGATTTCTTCCCCTTTGCGTACCGCAATTTCCACTTGGAAACCGACGTCTTGGAACAACAGTTTGAGGTTGGCAAAATAGGTGATGCCGAGCTTTTGCAACGAAACGGTGTAGTCGTACAAAGAAGTGGGACGCAACTTTTTCAAGCTGATATTACCCAAAATACCGGTCGCAAGGAAGCGTCTGTTTCCGGACAGATACGAGAGTTTGTTCCACTTACGCAAAACAAAGACAACTTCGTTTTCGCCGATTACCAACAAATTCGTTACGTCGAATTCGGCGGTTCCTATCATACTGCTACCGACTTTCTGTCCGTTGACGTAAACGGTGATGCCACCGTTAAAGCGTCCGAAAGACAGTACGTAACGGAATCCCAAATCAATGACCGAGAATACTTTACGGAAGATTCCGGCGGTGTTACCGTACTTTTTGTCGGCGACGATTTTTTCGTTTTTGATTTCAAACGGGTACCCGTCGGTATATTTCATCGGTTCCAATCCCGCCCCTTCGAAGGTGAACGGCAGGGAAATACTCGTCCATTTCTCCTTCTTCGGTTCTAAGGTTTGGGGCAGGCTGCCGGGTACGTACATAAAGTCCCAGTCACCCATCGTAAAGACTCGGTCGCTCTTTTTGTCGAATCCGTTTTCTTCGTCGCAGATTTTTTCGGAAGAACAAGGCACGAAATAGCTTCTTGCCGGAAGAATGTTTTCCCAAGCCTTCGTCTTTTCCTCGACGATGTTGTAGGTGTAATCCTTCAAACGAAGCACCGCCGTATCTTCGGGATCGTCTTTTCCGGGCATATGTATTGTTTCGGAAGCGAGGAATTTACCGTCTTCCGAATAGTAATCCAGTTTGAAATCCCCTTCCACGCAGAAATGAACGCCCACTTCGTAACGGCGGGTGGTTCTCGGCAGAATGTTGGCTACGAAGTTCATGATTTCCTTCGAATCGCTCTTCGTACCGAACGTTCCCACCACGTGAATACGGTTTTGGAAGTATTGCGTATTAAAAAGTTCGATTTCGTTATCGTTGACGACGGTAGCCGTATAAGGACGATTCAAAAAGCGAGAAACGTCCGCCAAAGTCGCATGATTGTCAAAAACGTTGTTTTCGTCTACGTCTTTATAGGCACCCAAAACGTATCCCGCCACGTTGGGGAGTTTTTCCAAAAGCGATACGTATTCCAAAATGTCTTCCGACTTTTTGAGACCGTCGGGAAAACCATGGATGAAATACAAGGTATCGGGCGAAAGTTTTTTTACGTCGCTGAGAGAAGGTTGGTGCAGAACGCTGACCAATCCGTCTTCAAAATCGGAAAAAACGTTTTTACCCGAAACGGTTTTTAACCCGCCTTCGATACAGTAGGCATCCCCCGAACCGTCAAAGGACAATCCTATCAAAGAAGGAACGTTTTGTATGGGTAACACAAATCCTTCGGTATAAGCTTTTACAAATTCATAGGCGTTTTGCGAAGCCAAAATTCTCTTGCCCTTCCGAAGTTTCGGAATTCGTTCCAAATTGAAACAAGGATTGACGACGGCGTACACTCCGCGCTCGGCAAGAAGGGTATAGAACGATAAAGGCATATAACCTTCACAATAAACCGCGTTGCAACTGTGGGAAAGCAAGGTGTCAATCATCTTGTTCCATGCTTCTTCGTTTTCGTCCATGCCGTTCTTGGCAAAACTCGAATACGACACCGCTCTGATTTTCAGAGGTCTGCCGTTATGCGAAACGGTCGCGGCGTTCTTTCGGGTGTCGTTAAACGCAACGGGGAAGGTGGCACACTCCACTTCGTTTTCCCCGACGAACAACCGAACCATTACGGTATAGGTATAGGGAAGTACGGGGGTGTAGTCGCGGTNNCGCGGTACGTCCCCACAAAGTAAACCGATACGTTTTTGGCACCGTCCGCCTTCTTCATATCGATTTCCACCCCTTTGGCATCCAACAAACCGACTTCGACACGGAACGGTGCGACGGAGTAGAACGTCAAATCGATATTCCCCTGATAAATGAGATTGTCTTTGGTGCAGGAGAATTTATAATCCACCAAACGGGTGGACTCGATAACGCGAAGACTTACGTCGCCGACGATACCCGTCGAAGAAGTTCTTTTTCCGCAAAAGAAGAAATCGGCGGTAGAATTTTTACGAAGGCACACGACCAATTCGTTTTTGCCTTCCAAAGCAAAATCGCTGATATCGAATTCCGCCGTTCCCGTCAAAGAGTAACCGCAGAACGAACCGTTCAAATATACGTCAAACGCACCGTGCACGCGAGAGAAATTCAAAAGAACTCTTTTGCCCGCTCCCCGTACGTAGAAAAACCGACGATAGATACCCATGCAACCTTTGCAAGGTGCGGCAAACTTCCGATGAGGACGGAAAGAAAGTCCCTTTTCGGTCTTGCCGTTCAGGAAACCGGCTTTTTCCCAAGAAGAAGGAACTTCGATGCCCGCAAAACGTGCGGTATCGGTGTCCACCGTAAACTTGCCGCCTTTCGGAACGTACAAAAAGTCCCAAAGTCCGTTTAACGAATAGAAACGGTCGGAAGACTCTTTGCGCCAATGGATTTTATCCGAATAGGACGTGAACGAGGCGTGTGCGGGGTTCGTACCGAAAGACCAGGCTCGGTTTTCTTTGTAAAGCGTTTTCAAAAAATTGTATATCATGAGTAAGGACGGCTCCCTTTAATAATATTCTTTTTATGCGAAACTTTTCGTATATATTATATTATAACAAATAACGTTCCTTTTAGCAAGAACATTTTCAAAAAAACGTCGATTTTTTTCAAAAAACGAAAAACTCGATTTTGCTCGTTTATTTGTATTCTACGCTACAAATAACTATAATTTCAACAATTTTTTCATCGGTACAATCATACAAGCCGACAAAATCATGTTGATTGCCCAAAAAAGCGTCTGTACGGGAATGCGATAAATATAGTACGCCGAGAAGGAAGTATACTTCTTACTTTTGCCGGCAATATAGTATACGTACATCAAAAAAGTATTCAAATTGGTACAGACAGCCCAGACCGAAAGGAAGGAAACGACGCATACGAGGGGCATGAAAAGGATATACTTTTTTTTCTTTTCAAAAATTTTCTCGTACCCCAAAAAGACCAAACCCGGCAACAACCCGAGCAAACCGCTCGTCAACGAAAGAAACGGATTATACGCCCCGCCCGAAGAATTGATAAACCACCCGAGCAAGTCCCCGAGCAATCCCGTCAAAAATCCTGCCAACGGCCCGAGCAAGGCTCCCGCCAAAAAATCGACGGTATAGGTGAACGAAAGAGCGTTACTTCCCGACACGTTCATATACACCGTAAAAGTATTGGCAATCACCGACAACGCCACAAAAACCGCAATATAACAGATCTTCTTTACCGGAATATGTTTTATCGAGAATTTGTTTTTCTGCTTATTATCGGTATCCATAGATACGTTTTTCTTGTATTTTCCCATGAAAAAACCTCCCATGCGGAGGTCCATAACGATAGAAAGATTCTCTACACGCAACGGACGCGGAAAGACATCGCAACCTGTTCGTTTTCGTTCGCGGACGACATCCCATTCCGCAACACTTAACGCATCTTTCCTACTCTGCTCTTTTATCGTTCTCTTTTTCTTTCTCTCTGTCAAGCACAAACGTTTACTTATCAAAAAAACATTTTTTGTCACTTCCGCACATATATTTTTTTATGCCCTTTTCCAAAAAGAAAAAAACGACTGCAGTTACGACGGTTACCGTATTGGGCGTCGCCACCCGTCTACTCGCCTTTTTATTCAAAATCTATCTTTCCCGCACGCTGGGTGCGGAAACCTTAGGCGTCTATCAAATAGCCCTGTCGGTCTTTTTTCTGTTTGCGTCGGTGACCGCCTCCGGCATCCCCCTCGTACTCAGTAGAAAGATTGCCGAAGAACAAGCTCTCCGTACGAAAAACGGTTCTTCCGTCTTTACGACGGCTTTGCTTTTGTCCTTATTGGTTTCTCTTTTGGAAATAGGGGTGCTTTTCTTTTTACAAGACAAAATCGGTTTCCTTTTTTCCGATAAAAAAGCACTTCCGATTTTCGGTATCATGATACCTGCCCTACTGTCCACGTCGATTTACGCCGTCGTGCGCGGGTGGTTTTGGGGCAAAAAGATTTTTTCCGTCTATTCCGTCACCGAAACGGTGGAAGAAATCTTAAGGATTCTGTTTTCCGTCCTGTTCTTATCGGGACTTATTTTCCGATGCTCGGGAGAAGAAGCAATATCCTACGCTTTCACGCTTTGCGATATGATTATTGCCCTTTTACTCGTACTCTTATTTTTCAAAAACGGCGGCAGTTTTTCAAAACCCGCTCCGCTCAAAGATATATTGATACCTTCTCTCCCCCTGACTGCCATGCATCTGTCCTCGGGGCTTTTCGGGATGTTATTGACGTTGATTTTACCGGCAAAACTTCTTCTTTACGGTATGTCGGCTTGCGAAGCCACCGCTTCGATCGGACGAATTTCCGGCATGGCAAATCCCCTTTTATTCGCCCCAAACGCCATTACGGGAAGCATCGCCGTCGTCATGATACCCGATACGAGCGGATACTATGCCCAAAAGGATTTTATTGCTTTGCGAAAACGGTTGAATTCCGGCGTACACTTTTCGCTCTGGATTACCGGTTTGTGCATGGCTTATTTTCTTGCTTGCGGTCAAACGCTGACTTCCTTTCTCTATTCCGACATAGAAAGCGGTTCTTACTTGCAAATTGCCGCATTTTTCATGTTGCCCATGTGTTTGGGACAAATATCTCAAAGCGTCCTAAACGCCATCGGAAAGGAGAAAACAACCTTCTTCGGTTATCTCATCGGAAACCTTTTTATGCTTCTCTGCGTCTATTTCGTCACACCCTATCTCGGGATTTTCAGTGTGGCTCTCGGGCATTTTCTTTCCCTTTCTTTCATGAGCCTATACAACATGCGTGCTTTACACAAATATACCGGCTGGGGAAAACAGACGGCACGTTACTTTACGGCAATTTTTCTGTTCTCTTGCCTTACCGGTATCTTCACCCGTTCTTTTTTGACGTATCTTTCCGCTTTGCCGAAAATTTTGACGTTATTGCTTTCGGCGTGCTTATGCGTCTTCACCTATACCTTACTTACGTTCGTCACCGGACAGTTCGATTGCAGCATTTTCTTTTCCTCCACCCCTTCCTTTCTCAAAAAGTTGCAAGAAAAGTCCCGTTCTTTCCCTAAAAAAAAGACTGTCAAGAAAACTTGACAGTCTTTTCTTTATTAGGTTCGGAAGAAATTATTTCTTTTTCTTCTTCTTAGACGTTGTACGTTGAACGTATAAAGGTTTCGGCGTATCGACGTATTCATCGGATTCGAGAGCTTCTTCTTTCTCTTGCGGAGCGGCTTCCACGACTTGAATATCCTTCTCGGTGTTCACCATATTCTGAATCTTCTTTTTCTTCGGATGCTTCTTCTTGATTCTGCGGATTACGAATACGATAATAACAACAATGATAATCACCGCCAATACGAAGCTGGAAATATAGAGCCAGAAGTAATCGCTTGCTACGAGCTTCTCCCAGAAGTTTTGTTCTTCCGTGGGTTCTTCGTCGTCGTCCTTATCGCCGTCATCGTCTTTATCCTCTTCTTCCGATTCGTATTCATAGAAGAGGTTCGCCGACTTCGCATCGATCTTGCCGTCTGCGTCTTGTGCGGCGGTCTTGGCGGCGTCATAGATATCTTTCTCGATTTCTTCAACGGAAACAAGGTCGATAGCCATCATACCGACAAGGTATCTTGCCAATCCCGTAGTATCGTCCTTATCGGGATCGTCGCCGAGATAGAACGTCCAGCTTGCCGACGTATCGGTGCCGTCTTCGGGATTATAGATATAGATGGAATAGGTCTTCGACAGGTTGGTGTTCGAGTCATACTTAGCGTCCTTGTTGTAGGAGGAGATATACACGCTGAGGTCGTCTTTATCCTTTTCACCGCTGTCAAAACGAAGTTCTCCATAGGCATTTTCCATGTTGTACGAAACGGTATAATACGTGGTGGATGCGCTAAACGTGGAGGTAGCTTGCTTATAGCTTTCGCCGTCGGCAACGTAATAGTTCACATAGTCGCTTGCCCAAGTGCCGTTGCCGTCGTTATAGGTGGCTTTGGCTTCGGTCGTTGCGTCCGTCCAAGTCAATGCGGCAAGGAGGGTACTTGCGGAGAAGGTAAACTTATAATACTTACCGGCAGCCATCTTGTAGGTATAGCCGCTGTTCAAACTGTACTTTTGTGCAAAACCGGTAGCGAGCTTGTTGCTCATGGCGAGGACGTTTCTGCCACCGTCTTCTACCACTGCGCCGCTCTCATCGGTACGATTGACTTTCAAGAAGTTATTTAAGAAAGCAGACCAGTCGTCGGCAGTCCAGCTCTTGCTGTCCGCCATATCCAACATGGTATCCGAGCAAACGGCTTCGTTAAAGAAGTTATTGAAAGCAAGTACGTCTTCTTTTGCGGAGTCTTGCGACGTGTACAGATACTTCAACGCATTTTGCATATCGACGGAAGAACTCATTCTGTCATATACGCCGTAACCTTCGTTGGCAATGGTTTCGTCTGCCGATTCAAAGTCGGAGCCTTTTCCATGCGTATAGTTGTTCGGTTCGTTACCGAATCCTTCATCGCCTTCGTCGGAGGCATCGAACGAATCAATGGTGTATTCCAACATATAGATATAGGAAGGAATATTTTGATAAATGTCTTTGTCGGACGGTTGCAACGTGGCATATTCTTCGGTCTTAACTTCGTTATAGTCCTTTGCGATCTTGAAGTCTTCTTCTTCGATCTTTTCGATACGAACGGCGTCGAACCAAACGTTACCCTTGCTGAGATCACTGAGGGCGTAGAATTCTATTTCGTCACTATCCTTTTTCTCGCTCTTCTTGGACGCAAACGGGTTACCTAAGCAGAGGTTAACGGTCAACGATACGTCGAAGTTCTTCGTCTTCACGTAGAAGCAATATTCTTGCCATCTGCCGTTGGTATCAATCTGTTTATAACCGATAATGTTATCGGCGACTTCGGCATACAAAGAACCGTTACTGGACGTCAACACGATAGAAGCTTTTGTACCCACTTCGGTCTTTGCCCAAACGCTAATCTTGTAGGTTCCTTCGGCATCCAAATCAATGGTATTCGAAGAAGCGGTGGATACGGCGAGTGCCGTATTGTAATCGGAAGTAATCCGTAAAGCCGTCGCATAAGGAGATTTGTAAGCGTCGGCATAACTACCTTCTTCATACAATCCTTCTTGTACGAGGATGGTACCTGCGGTGGCACGTTGTGCCTTCTTCTTGGCGGTTTCTGCGGGAATAGCGGGAATATCGTTTCCGCCGAAGGTCAAAGAACCCGACGTGTAGGTACTGACGGAAGATACGCCGTCGCTTCCGATAGCCTTGACGGCAAACTTACACTCTCTGCTCGTAGCGAAGGAAGCGTCAATCGTATATTCGGTTTCCGTACCGTCTACGGTATCGTAGAGTTTTTCCACCGTCTGACCGTCTTCGGTATAACGAACCCAAATCTCGTAAAGGACGGGTTTTACGTCGGTCTTTAATTTGTCGGTCGAATCCGAAGTATTGTAGGTGACGGCACTCCAGGTCATCAAGCCTTTTTCGGTAATGCTGACGTTACTGACGGTTTCGGTAAAGTTGTTGGCAATGGGCGTTCCGATTGTCCAGCTCGAAGGTACGGCGATACCGGAAAGGGTACCGTCTTCGTCGAATTCCTCTTTATCGGTCTTCGAATAATCAATGGTGCTGTACGTTGCGTTGGTGATGCTGATATCGTTACTGTCGATATCTTGACTGATACTATATAAGGAAAGTCCGCTGACAACCTTATCGCCGGTTGCGGCATCGGTAAACTCGTCATAGGTGATTTCCATGCAGTTAAAGGCAGCCATCTTGACGGATCCTTTGATATAGTTATCGGAGTCGAAACGGTCACCTTCACCCAAAGCGACTTTCATGGTTAAGTACCAAGTCTTTTTCAAGTCACCGCGAATGTAATAAGCGATTTCCGTCCATTTGCCGTCGGTATTATAATCGGATACGCCGGTATTGAAGGAAGTGGAAATATCTTCCGGCTTTTCGCCCTTTAATAAGGTAATATCGACACCCTTGCCCGATTCTATATCAATCGTCTTGACCAAGAAGGCAAAACGATAACACTTGTTCGGTGCGATGGTGAGGATGCTTTCGTCCCCTTTATAAACGAGGGTACTTGCGGTCGCTTCGTCATGTTTGTATTCGAGAGCATACAAATTATAGGTGCTATCGGCTACGACAATCTGTTGAATGTCGGGTTCGACGGCAACGTTGACTTTGATTAAACTGCTATCGGTGGTCGCGGTATTCTTGTTCTTTTCGGCAACCCAGTTATCGGCTTGCGTCTTGCTTTCGATATCTTTTACGCTCAATTCACCGAAGGAGATTTCGCCTTCCGTCTTGATTTCGGAAAGGGTATGAACGGTGGCCGTTGCGGGAATGTCGCTCTTTTGCAGTTCGACGATTTCCACGTTATCGAAGAGTACGCCGCCGATCATGTGTTTGGTGGTATCGGTACCTTCGCCGAAAAGCAAGTTCAAAGAAAGTTCTCGCGTGGAAAGTTGGTTACCTTGTACGTAGACGGTTACTTTTTGCCAAGAATTCAAAACGCCTTTCGTGGTTTCTTCGATACCGTCGCCCGATCCGGTCAAACGGATAGTGGCGTAGGGAGCGTCGTATTCGTTGTTTTGTTCCCAGTTGGCACAGGCGGCATCGTAGGCTTTCTTAGCGATATTGTATTCCGCCAAAGAGGTGTCATAAGACGCTTTTTTGGAATTGTAGGTTTCTACACTCGTCTTCATGGTGCTGACGTAGGAGATATTATCCCTACGTTCCTTATGATAGCCCGCCATAATGTCGTCGGTTACGTGCCAACCTTCCATGGTATCCTTCGTATAAGCGGGGGTAGGAACTATATCGGTGTTTTCTTGCAAGCAGAAATATAAATAGGTATAGACAAAGTCTTCCGCTACATCATTATCCACTTCGTCGGCGGTCAAACCGACATCGGTGAAAAGCCATGTTTTTACGTTGGCAAGCAAGTTCTCTTGTTGTACTCCGATAGCGGTGGCAAACGTGGTAAGATCTTGTGCATACGCATCGGCTTGCGCTTTTTCGTCGGTCGTCAACGACTGGAAGTATTCTTTCGGGAAAGCATAAGACTCCGGTTCTTCGGCATTTGCCAAAACGTATAACTTATAAGCTACGACGTCCGAAGTCTTTTTGGATAGCGGATCGGTAGGCTTTTCCGGTTCGCTCGTCGCTTTGTAAGGAGCAAAGTAAGAATCGGAATTATTATAAGAGGTAGAATCCGTATATTGTTTAGCCCATACGTACGTCCAAACGCTGATGGCGTAGTACGTATTCTTTTCGATAACGATGGTATCGTCATGGGTAAACCCGCCGGCGGCAAGGGTTTTGTTGTAGAGCATCAACATTTTGGTTTCGCCGTCCGCCAGTCCGTCGCGCGTCATCACTTGATTTTCCCAGTTATCGTATCCCATGGCGATAAAATCGCTGGCATATTGATTATAAAGGTCGCTTTCGTTGCCTTCGTTGTAAAGTTTCGATATATCGACTACGCCGTAATAATAAGCGGTAGCGGTGGTATCCGAAGTCTTTGTCCAGTTCTTTAAGTTGGACGTGGTGTAATATCCTCTGAAGGTATTGAAATACTTTCTGTAAGAATCGCTACGGAAAGTCGTGTCGTGCGAACTCGTCGTCATGTCGGCGTCAATCAAATAATAGCAGGACAATGCGTTTACCATCGGGTTGAGAGCATTGTCTTTGTCGCTCTTCGTGGAAAGAACGTCGGCGGCATAGTTTACGAAGTTCTCATGCAAATCGTCTTCGGCGTTATAACCGGTATAAACCGAAGAAAATTCCGCTTCTTTTTCGTTTTCGGGTTCTTCTACCAATTTCGTGCAGATGATGTTATCAAACAAAGCATATCCGCGCGTAGCGTATTTTTCGGCGTTGTATTTGGTGTAGGTATCCGAAGTCGCTTCCGAGAAGCCGTAGCCGAGCCACAGTTCCAAACTGACGGACATGGCGTTGGATTTGTTGGTTTCGATATAGAATTCGTAGGTTTGCCATTCGTTTTTGGTGTTGATGCATTGATATTCATAATCAATATCGCCGCGAATGATAAACCAAGCACCCTTCGTGTTATCACCGTCTTCGGCATCAATCAAGCTGCAAACGGAGAATTGTAATTTATACACGCTGCCGGCTGCGAGGGTATAACTTCCGCCGGTAACCTTCAAACTTCCTTCGGTAATCGTCGAAGCGATTAAAAGCGCGTTGGTGTCCTGTTGCACGCGAACGGCTTTTCCGTTCTCCTTTACGACTTTGCCGTTCTCGTCCAATTTATCGGTCAGAGGGGTATTTTTATCGATTCCGGGATACGCAAGCGCAATGGGGGTATCGAGGGAAAGGGTTTCTCCGTCATTACCGGTTTCTTTGGCGAGAGTAATCTGCCACGAATCGGTTACCGACTTGAACGTCTTTTCGTCGGCAAGGCTCAAAGCGGATACCAAAAC
>DCGI01000014.1:13988-14186 GCA_002315475.1 Christensenella sp. UBA1782
CTTTTGCGGAGGTAACCAAGCTGCCGTTCGACTGCGTCCATCCCGAAACCGTATCCAGGATATACTTGTCGCTCGATGTGGAAGAGGAATTGTAGAAGGTACCGTTCGTAATGAGCTGTTCATACGAAACGGTAGTCGTTTCTTTTTTTTCTTCTTCATCTTTTTGATAATCGGTACAGGCTGCGACGGACGCCACCA
>DCGI01000094.1 GCA_002315475.1 Christensenella sp. UBA1782
GATTTTTATCCTCTACGGTATACGTTTTACACTTTTAACGTGCTCTCTTTTCGTTTACGCCCTTGCGTCCTTTATAAAATAAGCCGACCAAAGGTCGGCTTTTTCCGTTGGCGTCGGCACTTCATCGGAATCGTTTTTTATTGCATAAAGGCAAAGCCGACTGCAATAAAAAACCGATGAACAATCGGTGCCGCCTTTACGTCATTTCTTCGTTGCGTTCCACCGTTTTCAAAAAGGGATTTTGTTGCATGATGGCGTAGATATCGGCGGCGGTGAGTTGTTTGGTGGTTGCGATCTCTATATCGGCAACATAGCCCGCGTCGGTATTGGTTGTTTTGAATTGCAAAAATTTACTGACCGCAAAAATCTTTTTGATTTTTTCGATGGTTTCGTCGTCTTCGAGATAAGCGACCACCCGAACGACGTCATGCACGTTTTCACGAAACAGTCGAAGGGGACGGTGCAGGATAATTTGAATTACCACCAAAAGTACGGCGGATAGGATACCGATAGCATACATTCCGGCACCTATTGCCAAACCTATGCCGGCGGTTGTCCAAATACCGGCGGCGGTCGTAAGACCGTGCAACATATCCCGACGGACGAAGATAATACCGGCACCCAAGAATCCGATACCGCTGATGACTTGCGCCGCAAGACGAGCATAGTCGACTTTTTCAATATCGGAAAAACCGTATTTCGATACGATCATCATGATGGCCGACGCCATACATACGATGGCATGGGTACGTATACCCGCTTCTTTCGAACGGGATTTTCTCTCATAACCGATTCCGAATCCGCAGATGGTTGCGACGATAATACGCACCATCCAATCGAGCAAATTGCCGTTCCAGTCTATTACGTTAAAAGTTATCGAACAAACCATATATTCCTCTGGTAATCGTTTTATAATGTATTATTATAGCTTATTCGTTTTTTTTGTCAATAGCGAGTTCTTGCTTTTTCCTTTTTTTCATGATATACTTTTCTAAAAGTGAGGTCGTTATGAAAAAAATAATGCTGTCTTGTTTGTTGATTGTCTCTTTATTTTGCCTTTGTTCTTGCTATGAAGCACCCGATTTGGGCGACGTGGAAATCGTCAAAGTTACTTGCACCGATACCTCTTATCGGAAATCCACCGAGTGGGAGCACGCACAAGGCTTAGCCTATGACGGTACTTATTTCTATTTTGCGGGGCATAACGACGATACCGACGAACCGGCGGACATACACGTCATCGATGCCGCGACCTACCAAGACGTGCGGGTACTGAGGCGTGCGGGCGCATTACACAGTGCCGAACTGTATTATAATTATACGACGAAAACTCTCTTTGCCTGTTCGGGCGGAGACGGACGGCGTCCTTACGTTTTCGAAATCGACACCGACACCGGCGAACGTCTGAACGCGTGGTACTTCGACGATTACGGCGAGAAAGGGGGCGGATTGCTCACCTTTAACGATACGGGCGATTTGATTCTCTTTACCAGTAGCGGTGACGGCGCAAAAATCGCTTTCGATATCGTTTCTTTGGGCAAGGACGGAGCCTTTTCGGTAAAGGAGTCCTATAAGTATTCCGACACCGATTTAGGGGTTCCGCAAGGTTTGGAATTCTACGACGGCTACGTTTACCTTTTGGACGATGCCGGCAGAACGGTGGAAAAAAATCCCCATTACATCTACAAAATGTCTCTCAAGGACAACAAAATCACCATCGTCACCGCCTATTCGATTTCCTTCAAAAAAGAAACCGAAGGCCTCTGTTTCGCCCCCGACGGAACCGTCTACATGGGCAGTGCGCAAGAACGCATCTACCGCTTCGATAAGAAAATTTTTGAGTGGTAAACTTTTTCGTTTTTATCAAAAGTCCCCGTAAAAGTTTTTCAGCCTGAATTTCGGAAAAAGTCCTCCCGGTAGGAGGGCTTTTTCCGTTCATCCGGACGATAGCGAAAAAAAGTACGATTACTTTCTTATACGGCTCCCTTTTAAGCGGAAATTTATTGACGAAAACGAGAAAAAGGGGTATAATACTAATGTTATTTTATATTCCCTTAGAATAACGAAAAATCAGAGAAAATTAAAATCGTAGGAGGTTTTTCAAATGAGTAAAAAAATGACCATTGACGGGAATATGGCTGCCGCTCACGTCGCTTATGCGTTTAGTGAAGTCGCCGCAATTTATCCCATCACGCCTTCTTCCCCGATGGCAGAAGATGCCGACGAAATGAACGTTCAAGGAAGAAAGAACTTATTCGGACAGTCCCTTCGTATTGCCGAAATGCAATCGGAAGCGGGTGCCGCGGGTGCCGTACACGGTTCTCTTTGTGCCGGTGCTTTAACGACCACCTTTACCGCTTCGCAAGGACTTCTCTTAATGATCCCGAACATGTACAAAATCGCCGGCGAATTGATGCCCTGCGTTTTCCACGTTTCGGCTCGTGCTCTTGCCGCACACGCACTGAACATCTTCGGTGACCACGCCGACGTTATGGCTTGCCGTCAAACCGGTTTTGCCATGCTCGCCAGTAACTCCGTTCAAGAAGTCATGGATCTCGGTCTTGTAGCGCATCTTGCCACCCTGAAAGCCAAAGTTCCTTTCTTGCACTTCTTTGACGGTTTCCGTACCAGTCACGAAGTCAGCAAGATCGACGTCATCGACTATGAAGACATGAAGAAGCTCGTCGACTACGATGCCATTCGTGATTTCAAAAACCGTGCTCTGAATCCGGAACATCCTATCCAAAAGGGTACCGCTCAAAACGGAGACGTATACTTCCAAAACCGCGAAGCTTGTAACGTTTATTACGACGCCGTACCGGGAATCGTAGAAGAGTGTATGAAACAAGTGGAATCCGTCACCGGCAGAAAGTATAATCTTTTTGATTACTACGGAGCCGCCGATGCCGAAAAGGTTATCATCATGATGGGTTCCGGTTGCGAAGCGGTAGAAGAAACCGTCGACTATATCAACGCTCGCGGCGGAAAAGTAGGTTTGGTAAAGGTTCACCTTTATCGTCCTTTCCGCGCCGATAAATTGATCGAAGCCATCCCCGCTTCCGCAAAATACATCAGCGTACTCGATCGTACCAAAGAACCCGGTTCTCTCGGAGAGCCTTTGCACCTCGACGTATGCACCGCTCTCCGCGAAAAGAAAGTTACCATTCTCGGCGGACGTTACGGTATGGGTAGCAAAGAATTCAATCCTACCATGATTTACGCAATCTACGAGAACATGGGCGGAGCCAACAAAGATCACTTCTCGGTCGGTATCGTCGATGACGTAACCTTCCGTTCTCTCCCGATGGATAAGCCCATCGATGCCGCTCCCGCAGGAAGCATCTGCTGTAAATTCTGGGGACTCGGTTCGGACGGTACCGTCGGTGCCAACAAGAACAGCATCAAAATCATCGGTGACCATACCGAAAAATACGCACAGGGCTATTTCCACTACGATAGCAAAAAGAGCGGCGGTATCACCATTTCGCACTTGCGTTTCGGCGACAAACCCATTAAGAGTTCTTACCTCATCGATAACGCCGACTTCGTCGCTTGCCACTGCCCGAGCTATATCTTCCGTTATGATATGCTCTCCGACATCAAAGACGGCGGCACCTTCCTTCTCAACAGCATTTGGGAACCCGAAGAAATGGATAAGCAACTTCCTGCCTGCGTCAAGAACCAAATCGCCAAGAAACATATTCGTTTTTACACCCTCGACGGAAACAAAGTCATCGCTTCCATCGGTGCCACCAAAGGTGTCAATACCGTTATGCAAGCCGCTTTCTTCAAACTGACCGAAGTTATTCCTTATACCGATGCCGAAACCTACATGAAGGCAGCCATTAAGAAGACCTACGGCAAGAAAGGCGACGCCGTCGTCAACATGAACTATGCCGCCGTAGACGGTGCCATCGCCAACTTGAAAGAAGTTCATTATCCCGAAAGCTGGGCGACCACGACCGAAGGTGCTCCGATGGTCGAAGTTCGCGGAACCGATTTCTTCAAAGCCAACATTAACCCGATTTTGACGCAAAAAGGCGACAAGCTCCCCGTCAGTGCTTTCACTGCCGACGGTACCGTACCGGTAGGAACCACCAAATACGAAAAACGTGGTACCGCCGTCAAAGTTCCGCAATGGGACGTCACCAAGTGTATTCAATGTAACCAATGTTCCCTCGTCTGCCCGCACGCAGCCATTCGTCCCGTCTTGAAGACGCCCGAACAACTCGTCGGTGCTCCCGAAACCTTCATCACCAAAGATGCCACCGGTTTTAAGGGATACAAATTCAGAATCCAAGTCAGTCCCTACGACTGCTCCGGCTGTGGCTCCTGCGCCAACGTCTGCCCCTCCAAAGAAAAGGCTCTCACGATGGTGCCCGTTGCTACCGGTATCGCTAACGAAGCCGCAAACTGGGACTATGCCGAAGCTCTCCCCGAGAACGATAAGGTTTATAAGCTCGACAGTCCTAAGGGATGCCAATTCAGCAAGCCTTTGTTCGAATTCTCCGGTGCCTGTGCCGGTTGCGGCGAAACGCCTTACGTTAAACTCGTTACGCAACTCTTCGGCGACCGCATGATTATCGCCAACGCGACCGGATGTTCCTCCATTTACGGCGGAAGCAGTCCTACCTGCCCGTACACCGTAAACGACAAAGGTCATGGTCCCGCATGGGCAAACAGCTTGTTTGAAGATAACGCCGAATTCGGTTACGGTATGAATCTTGCCGTAACGCAAAGACGTGAAAAACTCAAGGAAAACGTTCTTGCTTTGAAAGAGCTTTGGGCGAAAGACTGTGCCGAATGTGCACAAGTTCTTCAAGACTGGGTTGATAACATGGACGATGCCGAAGGCAGCAAAGTTACCGCAGAAAAGTTACTGGCTTGCGTAGAAAAATGCGCGGTCGAGAATCAAACGTTGTGCAAAGAAAAAGACGAAAAGTTACTGGCTTGCGTAGAAAAATGCGCCGGAAGCGAAGACTGCAAGTCTTGCGAATGTACCGACCTGTGCAAAGCCATTCTTGCCGAAAAAGATTGTCTCGTCAAAAAGTCCGTCTGGATTTTCGGCGGTGACGGTTGGGCATACGATATCGGCTACGGCGGTGTAGACCACGTACTCGCCATGAACGAAGACGTCAACATTCTCGTTTTGGATACCGAAGTTTACTCCAACACCGGTGGTCAGGCTTCCAAGTCCACGCCTACCGGTTCTATTGCCAAGTTCGCCGCAAGCGGAAAGAAGACGAAGAAGAAGGATCTCGGTATGATGGCGATGAGCTACGGATACGTTTACGTCGCTCAAATCAGCTTAGGTTCTAACATGGCACAAGCCGTTAAAGCTCTCCGCGAAGCCGAAGCTTATCATGGTCCGTCCATCATCATCTGCTATGCTCCTTGTATCAACCATGGTATCAATATGAGCAATTCTATCGGCGAAATGAAGAAAGCCGTCGACTGCGGATACTGGTCTCTGTACCGCTACAATCCCGCTCTTGCCGACAAAGGCGAAAATCCGTTCTCCCTTGATAGCAAAGAACCTACCGAAGACTATAAGGCATTCTTGCTTTCCGAAACTCGTTATGCCAGCTTGAAGAAACTCTTCCCCGATAAGGCTGACACCATGTTCGAAATCAACCAAGAACAAGCCGCCGAACGTCGTGCAAAGTATCAAGCCCTCGCCGGTAAGAAAGACTAATCTTTCCATGAACACAAAGAAAGCCATTCCCTTTCGGGAATGGCTTTTTTTAGTGCTTTTAGGTTTTGCCGAGTAGGAACGCTTTTGGAGCTTTGCGGAGAGGAACCCTTTTTAGAAAAAAAAGGTTATCCTCTCCGCACCTCTCTTTCCAAAAACTTTTACTGCTTCTTGTCGCATAGGTGTACTATCCGCAACGTACACCCTTCCTTAATAAAGGATAGTATAGACTTATGAAGCAATAGCACACATTTCCAAGAAGATAATCGCTATCCTCAAACGGTTCGCCATGCCTCAGGCTTGCCTTTTAAGAAAGGGCGCAAAAAAAACACACCCCGTTCGAGGTGTGTTTTTTTTGTGATTCAGAACGTATCTGTGAAAAACTATCGTTTATCTTAGTATTCACAAACAGCGGTTAAGAGTGCCATAGCGGCGTCGGCAATAACGTAAGGATATTCGCCTTCGCTTTCGGTATTGAAGTTGACGGCTCCTTCCATGTTGATACCGTTCACGATACCTTGCATACCGATGCTATCGGTTCCGGCAACCAAAGCGACTTGCCCTTCGATGGATACATAGGTAGCACCTTGTGCATCAACCTTAGCGGCAACTTTTCCATGCAATCCGTCAAAGCCTTGTGCTTCAAAGTATACGCTGTCAATAACCTCTTCCAAACTGGTTCCGAGGATGTCTTCGACGAGCTTACGAGCGGCACCTTTGGGATCGAATATAAAGTTCAACCAATCCTTCAAAGCTTGCGTGTCGGTAATGCTTACGGTTTCCGTCAAGTCAATAGCACCTTCATTGATGGAAGGAATCTCGACGAAGTTATCCAAATAAGCGAGGAGGCTGTCGTCTCCGCTGAATTGGATACCGGCGATATTGTTTTCGCTATCGGTAAATATAGCAGCCTCAAGAGCGGCTTTTCCTGCAGTATGTGCGGCTAAAAATTGTGCACCCAACGCCGTCCAAGATTCTTGAGCGATATCGATCTTCAAATAGGTATCGGCACAAGCACCGGTCGAACCGAATTCATAGTTTTTCAGCCAGTTGAGGATATCGTACAGTCCCGCATTTTCGTCGGGTTGAACGGTAGCGTCAAGCAACGTGATGATTTCGTTATAGATATACGCATAGATGGATTTTTCTCCGCCTTGTACGGCAGCGATGGCTCCTTCAATGGACACGGCGTTCTGAGCGGGATTCAAAATGCTGTCAACCAATCCGGTAACCGCATCGTTGATAAAGGCGTCTAACGCAAGTCCTTCCAATTCGTATTCTTGCTTATACTTGGTTTGCTTTCCGGTTACCCCGAAGAGGTCAAAGATTCCGGTAAGGTCAACGTAAGCACCGGTTCCGTTGATATAGCCTTTGGCTACGCCGCTGTCACCACCGTCGGTGGTAGCGGTCAAATTGGCATATCCGTACAAGTTACCCGCCTTAGCGAAAGCATCGGAGAGGCAGATGTTAGCAACGAGGTCGGCTTTGACACCCTTGATACCGAGATCTACGCCGGTCTTGATTTGCAAATCCTTTTTAGCGAAAGCCGAAGTGTCAACGGGTACGTATTGATTCAAAGCAAACGTGGGTACACCGACTTCGAGTCCGAAAGCGAGATCCATGTTTTCCTTGTCCAAAGCGGAAAGGTCGAACTTGATACCGACGGACTTGATACTGCCTTCACTGGTAGCAACGTCGATTTTTAACAAAACGTTATCCTTGTTGGCAGTTTTGGATTGTTCTAAAATCTTATTCTTGATATAGCTCCAAGAAAGAACGGTTTTGTCCTTCAAAACAAACATATTTTCATCCAAGTTGGAACGAACAAACGCAATACCTTCATCGAGTTTACCACCGATTTCATCGATGTCAATCGGAGTGGGTAAGGTCTTCAAGAGAGGAGTTACCAAATTAAGAACGGTCGCCAATGCACCGATATTCAAACCGATGGAAGTACCGCCGCCTTCGATTTCTCCGAAAGAAAGAATGGTATCAAGCGGTGCAGCGGAGTTGATAGGCTCCAAAACACCTGCCAACATTTCGGCAACCGAATCGAATTCGATCTCGATTCCGGAGAGTTTTGCCAAAGCAAGGTCAACGAGTGCCGAAACGGACGCATCCAAAGCACTGATATCCATATAGAAAGCGTCGGGATCTTTATCGTCGGTATTGATGAAGTTTACGGGATCTCTTACGAGAATTTTTCCGTTGCTGTAACCGAGAGAAACATAGCTTTTTTTGTTGAGTTGGAAATCTACCATGAAGGTGGAGTTCTTTTGATTTTTTCCGTCCAAACCTGCTTTAACGTCCAAAGCGACGTCGTTGGTGGCTCCCGCATTGGTAAAGAAAGCGCTCAAAATAACTTCGGCTCCCACTTTTCCGTCGGCTTCGATGCCGTTAATGACGTCTACCAAACCGGTAACGCCGTCCAAAATGGCGACGACCTTGTCAACTGCGGTCACTTCTTTCGTGTACGTTGCTTTCACCGAAGGTTGACTTTCTTTATTCTTTGCGGTATTGCTCGGAACGGCAACGACAACGATCGATTCGCCTTCTTCCAACGATACTTTGTACGCTTTTTCCTTACCGTCAATCGTACCGCTGTCTGCCTCTTGCCCTTCGGCATCGTAAATAACGTAGTTATACGAACCGGCACCGGCGACTTTTGCCCAAGTAGCTTCCCCATCCTTGTTGATAGAAACAACCGGCTTAGCTATTTCCTTTAGGGTTGTTGTGCTTGTGCCACTACCACCACCGTTACCCGAATTGCCGCAAGCAACAAGGGCGAGAACCATCGCAAAAATAACTAACATAAAAAGTACTTTTGTGATAACATTCTTTTTCATAATTCCTCCAAATTTTTTTTATTTTTTTCCTACTGATATAGGTTAGTATAATAATACCATGCTTCCCCCCGTTTTGTCAATACCGAATTTAGCAACAGACCGAATTTCCCTAATAATTCTTTCTTTTTTTTCATAGGGATTATCCCCGTCCCGTTAAAAGACCTACCGAAGGGGATACAATTTGACCAAAACGTTTGGGAAAGAAGGGGAACGGGGGAGGAAACTCTTTTTCAAAAAGGTTTCCTCCCCCGCAAACTTTTCACAAAAAAACCGTTATTCTCCGTCGAACAGAGGTGTGGAAAAATATCTTTCGGCGGTATCGGGAAGAACGGTGATGACGCGTTTCCCTTTGCCGAGTTTTTTAGCAAGTTTCATGGCGGCGGCGACGTTGGTTCCGCTGGAAATTCCGCAAAGGATACCTTCTTTACGAGCAAGATCCCGTGACGTCTTGAGGGCTTCCTCGTCGGTAATGATACAGATTTCCGAATAGATAGCGCGGTTTAACGTATCGGGAATCAAACCGTCTCCGATACCCATTTGTAAATGGGTACCGATATTGCCACCGGCAAGAATGGCGGCGTTTTCGGGTTCTACCGCCCAAATTTCGATATTGGGATACTGTGCTTTCAGCACTTCTCCGATACCGCTGATGGTTCCGCCCGTACCGATGCCCGAACAGAAACCGTCCAGTTCTCCTGCGACCTGTTCCATGATTTCCAAAGCGGTATGATGCTTATGCGCAAGCGGATTGGCGGGGTTTTCGAATTGTCTCGGTAAAAAGACTCTCTCGTCCTCTTGTGCCATTTTGCGAGAGAGTGCGATACACTCTTGAATACAATCTCCGATATTGCCGGCGTCGTGAACAAGAACCACTTCGGCACCGTAGTGACGCATGAGTTTTCTTCTTTCTTCGCTGACGGAATCGGGCATGATGATGACCGTTTTATAGCCGCGCACCGCCGCAATCAAGGACAATCCGATGCCCTGATTCCCGCTGGTCGGCTCCACGATAATACTATCCTTATTTAATAAACCCCGTTCTTCGGCATCCAAAATCATATTATAAGCGGTACGCGTTTTGATAGAACCACCTACGTTCAACCCTTCGAACTTTACTAAAATCTCGGCACCGTCGGGATCTCCCATACGATTCAACCGAATAATCGGCGTATGACCGATTGCATCCAAAATGGAATTACAAACCATTTTCTTCTTCTCCGTTATTATCAATATATGATAATCATTTTTTATCGTGTAGATTATACTTTATTTTTTCCCTTTTGACAAGGAAAAGCCGATAGGTTTTCCCTATCGGCGAATAAAACGTCTTCGTTCGGTACGGCTTTATCCGTAAATGACGGGTTCATGCTCGGGCAATCCGTCCCCCAATTCGGCGATTTTGTCTTCTATGTAGTGACAAATTTTATCCGCTTGCGTATCCATTCCTTCGTCGGGATTGTATCGAATCGGCTCGCCGATGACGAAAGTACGGAGTTTTTCGGCACAGTATACGGGATAGAACGCCATACGCTTTCCCGTTTCCTTATAATACCGCTCGGCGACGCGCGGAAAACCGTGATTGAACTGATATACGTACCGATTCACTCGGTTTTCCGTCCGTTCGGGGAAAATCACCTGCGTGCGACCTTCTTCCCACGTTGCTATCGACTTTGTAAACGTCATCGTATCGACTTTTTCCGATTTATGAAATACCGGAATGGGGTTGAACGCCCGAAAAGTAAAGATAATAATCGGCATCAGGCACCACGCAAGCGGGTATAACAAAAACTTCGGTTTCCTGTCTTTCAAAACCTTGTACTTCAAATGGTGCCAACAAGTGTCAAAATATAAAAAATAATAATTAGCCCACAACCGCGCCCCTAATTCCTTATTTAAGATAAAGTAGGACGGCGCGTAAATTTTGGTGTGATTGCATACCAAAAACAACGGCTCGTCTACCGGCTTTTCCGTCTTCCAAATCAACTCGTTTTTCGGGAAGAAAATCTTAAGGATGCCCGTAAGCATCTTAAAAAAAACGTGCGGACGCCGATAGGTGTCATATTCTTTCACCGGACTGTAATACTTTTTCATAGCTTTATTATAGCACATATTCTAAAAATAGCCTTTTTAACGTGTCCCATACACTGAAAAAGGCACTCGAGAGGAGTGCCTTCCTTTGGCGTCGACACTTCATCGGAACAATTTTTGTCGCATAAAGGCAAAGCCGACTGCAACAAAAATCCGATGAACAACCGGTGTCGCCCCGTTTATGCCCACGACATTGTTCCCGGTTTCGGGTTTTGAATCATAATGCCCTGCAAATATTTTACGGCTTTTTCCAAACCTTCCGCAGGCGTCATGATACTGTCTTCGTGTTCGATACTGACGGGACCGTTATATCCGACAAGGTTCAGCATACTGAAAATATCCTTCCAAACGGTATCGGAACTACCGAAACCGACGGTACGGAACACCCACGAACGATTGATTTCGTCCGAATAGTGACGGGTGTCAAGTACGCCGTTTTTGGCGGTATTGGCTTTATCGATGCGGGTATCTTTGGCGTGAAAATGGTACACCGCTTTCCCTAAATACCGAATGGCTTCGGGTACGTCGATACCCTGCCAAATCAAGTGAGAGGGATCTACGTTGGCACCGATCATATCGCCGACCGCTTCCCGCAGTTTCAAACAAGTCATCGGGTTATACACGCAAAAACCGGGGTGCATTTCCAAAGCGATTTTTTTCACGCCGCACTTTTTCGCAAAAGCGGTGGCGTCCTTCCAGTACGCAACCAATTTCTTCCATTGGTAATCGAGGATTTCCAAAAAGTCCTCCGGCCAAGGGCAAGTAACCCAATTCGGGTGTTTGGCTTCGTCGCTGTCGCCCGGACAACCCGAGAACGTGATGACGGTTTCCACCCCCAACTTACCCGCCAAAATGCAGGTCGCTTCAAAGTCTTCTTGAAAGCCTTTTGCGATTTCTCGATTGGGGTGCAATGCGTTTCCGTGCGTGGACAAAGCGCAGATTTCCATATCGTATTTTTGGAAAAGCCCCTTCAACTCGGCTATTTTCTTATCGTCGTTACAGATGGCTTTGGCGTTGACGTGCGCGGTACCGGGGAAACCGCCGCAACCGACTTCCATCGCGTTGACGCCTAAGGATTTCAAATAAACGACGGCTTCTTCTAAAGTCTTATCATACAAAATCGGATTAAAGACGGCAAGTTTCATCTTAGTCTTCCTCCTTTCCTTGTTTTACTTTGCCCGAAAAATGAATCAACGGAATACTCTCGCAAGGATGCACGTTCGGAGCGTCTTTATAGGTTTTGTTGACGATGGCGATTTTATCTTCCTGCCGAGCGCACCAATAAGCGGCATTTTTCAAAATGATACGGATATTGGGGTTTTTGTAGTTCGGGAAAGTTTCATGTCCCGGTTGGAAATAGAAAATTCTGCCCTTTTCTCTCGTAAAGGTCACGCCGCTGCGGAACACTTCGCCGCCTTGAAACCAACCGACAAAAACCACTTCGTCGGGCGTAGGAATGTTAAAATGTTCACCGTACATTTCTTCGTGCGGGATGCGGAAACCCTGTTCCACGCCCTGTGCAATGGGATGTTTGGGCGAAACCGTCCAAACACGTTCCGCTTCGCCCACCTCTCTCCACGTGAGGGAGCAAGGCGTACCGAGAAGTTTTTTAATGACTTTCGAGAAGTGTGCCGAGTGCAGGAAAATGATTCCCATGCCTTTGTGTACCCTCTTGACGACGGCATCCACCACTTCGTCGGGTACTTTATCGTGATCGCAGTGTCCCCACCAATACAAAACGTCGACGTCTCGGAGTTTATCGTAGGTGATGTCGTTTGCGGTGTGGTTCAAGAGGTCGGGCAGCGTGGACAAAAACGCCACTTCCACGTCGCTTCCGTCAAAAACGGAGGCGATTTCTTTATGCAGTCCCTCTTTGTAGGCTCTCTTGCCGATAGGCGATAATTGATTCTTCGTATATTCGTTATAAATAACTATTTTCATAATACTCCTTACAGTTGTACTTCTTTTCCGGTTTTTGCCGATTCATAAATGGCGCAGAGGATCTTAATCATGTCGATACCCTGATCGATGACGTAATCGGGTTTTGCCCCTTCGGTCACGACGTCCAAAAAGTGACGTAGATTTCCGCCATGTCCGTCTACACTGGAAACCAACTGTTTTCCTCTAAACAGCAAGTCCTTTATTTTGCAATTCTTCTTGCCGTCATAGAGGGTGAAGGTTCCTCTTTCCCATTTGGCACCTTTTTTCGTCCCACGCAATTCCACAAAACGGGTTTCTCTTTCGATATTGGAAGCCCAACTGAATTCGATTTGCAAAGACGCACCGTTTTCAAACTTAATGAATCCCGTCGCAAGGTCTTCTACGTCAAAGGTTCCGCCTTCCACCTTCTCGCCGAAATTGGCGTGGACGCTGTCGCTTTCTTCTTCGTCGTTAGCAAACTTACAATAAGTCGAACCGACGACCGAAACGGGTTTCGGATTGCCCATCATGTATAAAGCAAGGTCGATCATGTGGACGCCCAAGTCGATAAGAGGCCCGCCACCGGATTGCGCTTTGGTGGTAAACCAACCGCCCTTTCCGGGAATACCTCTTTTCCGAATCCAACCGCAACGACCGGTATAGATCTCACCGAATTCGCCGTCGGCAATCATCTTTTTCAACATTTGCGAGCTGCCCAAATGTCTGTTGTTCCGCATGACCATCAAGACTTTTCCGCTTCTTTCCTGCGCTTCCTTCATGCGGATAGCCGCTTCCACGTCCACCGCATCGGGCTTTTCGCAGAAAGTGTGGCAACCGTTATCGAGGGCATAACAAGCGATCGGAGAGTGCATATAGTTCGGCGTGCAGATATCCACGATATCCAAATGCTCGGTATCTATCATTTCTTTATAATCGGTATATGTGTTAATGCTCGGGAATTCCAGTTTTGCTTTCTTTAACTTTTCGGGGTTTATGTCGCAAACGGCAACGATCTGCGCCTTCGTTGTGGTTTTCCACGTTCCTTTATGGGCACCGTTAAAAATTCCGCCGAATCCCACGACGCCTACTCGTAATTTTTCCATGTTTTTATCTCCTTTTATTCTTTTTTGTTAAAAATCGGTATGAAGCACTTCGTTCTTCTCCGCCGATTCAAAGGCAAGCTCAATCAGTTTCATGACGCGCATCAGTTGCTTGCCCGTAATAATCGATTTTTCGGGCGTACCGTTTTCCACGCAAGAAACAAAGTTCCGATACAACGCAAGTCCGTCGTCTTTGATTTTCGGCAAACGATATTTTTGAATCGAGCTTTTCGAGCGATCCGCCATCGTCTTGGTAAAGCCGTTCCCCGCTTGTACCCCTTTTAAGTGTCTGTCGATTCTTTCCTTAACGGCAATAATCTTTCCTTTGCAGTTAAAGTCCTTAATAACGGCGGTTCCGTTCATGCCGTAGATCATCCAGCGCGGTAATTTTACGAAGCTGTTGGTATCAATGGTAATGACGGCGGAAAATCCGTCTTGAAAGGTAATGGTCAGTTCAAACCCGTCGTCGACTTCCTCGCCGTATATGTAGGACGTTTGGCAACGGACGGAAGTAATCGGTTCGGGCTTAAACAATAATAATTGATCCATGAGGTGTACGCCCCAGTCGAAAATCATCCCGCCGCCTTGACTCTTAACCTTTCTCCACGCACCGGGAATACCATGGGAGCCGGTAACTTTGGACTCGATTCTGTAGACGTTTCCGATTTTTCCTTCTTCGACGATCTTCTTCATAATCAAGTAGTCTTTGTCCCAACGGCGATTCTGGTGGACGGCAAAAACGGTATGATTCTTTTCGGCGGCGTCCAACATCGCCTGCAAATCCGCACAAGAAAGGGTAACCGGCTTCTCACAAAGAACCGCCAAACCCTTTTCGGCACAAGCCACCGCATACGTACGATGAAAATCGTTCGGCGTGGCAATCAGTACCGCCTGCAAACCCGGATACGCCGTCAACGCTTCAAAACTCTCAAAAAATACTATATGTCTTAAATCGGCTTTCGCCTTGACCTTCGGATCGGTATCGTAAATACCCACGACGTCAAACAATTGGCTTCGAGTCATTTTGCCTAAATGCCATCCGCCCATGCCGCCGCAACCGATAATCGCAATTTTAATTTTTCCCATACGGAAAACCTCCTAACGCTATATTTATTTTATTATATTATAAAAGACATTCCCCCCTTTGTCAATACACAAATTACCGCACCGCCTTTCGGTTTTTTCGGCGCAAGCCAAAGGCTTTTCGACTGTTTTTATTCTTATTTTCGGATAAAAATTCCTTCCCGAAAAGGGAGTGAGCCGCCGGAAGAAATTTTGGACGAAACGAAGGAAAATCGTAACACACTACAGAACGCCTCTTTTCAAATGCTATTTTTGTGTTATAATGATGATATGCAATTGGAAACGATAACAAAGAAGCGAAACGGGGTTCTGCTGGTACTGGACGGCGAAGAATACTTGATAGATACCGAGATTTTCGGGAAGTACGCTTTTGACGTGGGAAAAATCGACGGACACGCTTTTTTCAAAATGAAAGAAGAAAGCGACGCATTGCGCTGTCATCGGTATTTACTCGACCAAATAAACCGTTATGAAAAGACGGCGAAAGGGTACTTGGAAACCTTACTCGGAAAAGGCTTTCCTTATCCGATTTGTCAAAAAGAAATCGAAGAAGCGGTGCAAAAACGTTACATTGACGACCGACGCTTTTGCGAATGTTATTTGACGGCGGGAAAAAACAAAAAAGGGTGGAACCGCTTGGCTATGGAACTGAAAGCCAAAGGCGTGGACGAAGAAATCCTTCTTTCGTTTCACGAAGAATTCGGGGATGGTTCGGAAGCCTGTCGAAAGGAAACCAAAAAACTTTTGAAACACGACGACGGTTCCTACCAAAGCCGACAAAAAATCTTTCAAAAACTGTTACGGAAAGGTTTTAGTGCCGACGAAATCAAGCGTTGTCTTGCCTTCGATCCCGACGACGGAACCGACGCAGGAAGCTGAAAACCGCCCGACGGACAAACAAATACCGAAAAAGTCCTTCTTTATACCGTTCTAAAGAACAATTCGGTAAAAATTGGTAACAATTTTCGGTTTTTGTTGTTGACATATTCAACCTAAATCGGTATAATATAAACATAGTAAACTGATATAAGTATCGAAAACGGTTTCAAATCGTTTTTTTATTCGGAAAAGGAGATTATCGTTATGTCTACACAACCTTACGAGCAACAACCGCAAGCACAACAATTTGCTTCGCAACCCACCGCTTCGACCGGAACCTATTCTTACGGCGATCCGATGAAAGAATATTATAACATCGCCTACGCGGCGGAAAGACGCCGTTTGAACGAAACCTTCGGAAGAATTCCTTATCCGAACGAGTTTATCGATACGGGCGACACGAAAGAAATCGTCAAGACCGAAGTCGTCTACAAAGATCCGGATCCGTCCGAGTACGTCCCCGTAGCCGAAGTCAAAAAAGAAATCGCCAAAGAAGTCAAAAAGGTTTCTAAGAAAAAGACGGGTGCCATCGTTGCCGTCAGCATCGTAGCCGGTGTAGCCGTAGCCGCTCTTGCCGTTCTTTTGTTGCATACCTTCGGCATCTTCACCCTTCCTTTCTTGGCATAATTCTCATTCGAACAAAAGTATATAAACGAAAAACGCCTTCCCGTCGGAAAGGCGTTTTTTTTGTTTTTCCCAATAAAAAAGCATTATCGTCTTCCCGATAATGCTTTTTGTTTTGAAGAACGGACGCCTTATTCGTCCTTTTTGACTTCGCGCACTTGAATATTGGCTTCCCGCAGTTGCTTTTCGGTTACTTCGCAAGGAGCCCCCATCAACAAGTCTTGTGCATTCTTGTTCATCGGGAAAGCGATGATTTCTCGAATGTTCGGTTCGTCGCTCAGAAGCATAACCATTCTGTCTACGCCGGGAGCGATACCCGCGTGCGGAGGCGCTCCGAATTTGAAGGCGTTATACAAGGCGGAAAATTTCTTTTCGATGACGCTTTCGTCGTACCCCGCTAAAGCAAACGCTTTCACCATGATTTCGGGATCGTGGTTTCTTACGGCACCCGAGCTTAACTCGATACCGTTGCAAACGATGTCGTATTGGTACGCCAATATATCGAGAGGATTCATCGTGTTCAAAGCTTCCAGACCGCCTTGCGGCATGGAGAAAGGATTGTGACAGAACCCGAGTTCTCCCGTTTCTTCGTCGATTTCGTACATGGGGAAATCGCAAATCCAACAGAAACGGAACACGTCTTTTTCAAACAAGTCCATGGCTTGCCCCAGTTCGTTCCGCAGGATACCGGCGCACTTTGCGGTGTGCAATTTATTTTCACCGACGACCAAAGCGACGAGACACTCTCCGTCAATGTCGGCAGCCTTCTTGAATTCTTCGAGAACGGGGGCGATAAACTTGCCCACGCCGCCGCCGACGGCACCTTGTCCGTCTATCTTGCACCAATAGAAAGCACAGGTTTCGTCCTTTTCTTTGACGAATTCGGCAAGACTGTCTATGTATTTACGAGGTTTATCAAACTTATCGACGACAATGGCTTTTACCGTTTTACCCGTAAAGAGCGGAGCAAGCGGTTCTACCACGCTCGTTACGTCCTTCAAGACGAGAGGATTACGCAGGTCGGGTTTATCGCTACCGTACTTTTCCATCGCCTCGCGGAACGGAATCCGGCGGAAGGGGGCACCGTCCACCTTTTTGTCGGTGAATTTGCGGAAAATGGCGGGTAAGATTTGTTCCAATTCGGCAAAGACTTCCTCTTGGGAAGCAAAACACATTTCTATGTCAAGCTGATAGAATTCACCCGGAGAACGGTCGGCTCGAGCGTCCTCGTCACGAAAACAAGGAGCAATCTGAAAATAGCGGTCAAACCCCGACGTCATGAGGAGCTGTTTATACTGTTGCGGTGCTTGCGGAAGGGCGTAGAATTTTCCCGGATACAGTCTGCTCGGCACGATAAAATCCCGAGCGCCTTCGGGGGAAGAACTCGTCAAAATCGGGGTGGCGATTTCCAAAAATCCACGTTCGGTCATAATGCGACGAATCTCGCTGACGACTTTGCTTCTCAAAACGATTTTATCTTTAACTAAGGGATTACGCAAATCCAAAAAACGATACTTCAAACGGGTATCTTCACGAGACGCCAAAGAGTTGGAAACTTCGAAAGGAAGGGTTTCATAGCACTTCCCCAAAATTTTGATACGCTCGGGTACGACTTCAATCAGTCCCGTCGGAAGGGCGGTGTTCGGAGCTTCCCGCAGACGAACGGTACCCGCTACCTCGATGGTCGACTCTCTCGGAACGGCTCGTATCTGTTCTTTTAAGGCTTCGTCGTCCACCGTCACTTGCGTCATGCCGTAAAAGTCACGCATGACGAAGAAGACGACGGCACCCAAATCCCGAACGCTGTGCAGCCAGCCGTTTAAGACGACTTTTTCGCCGGCATTTTCTGCCCGCAGTTGATTACAATGATGTGTTCTCATAAGAATCCTCTTTTATATAAATTATTTTTTTATCGTTAGTCTATGTACACCATATTCCCTTGTGCAAAGGCACTCGTCAGGTTTTGTCTGCCGAGTTTTTCCCACGTTCCGTCGCTTCTCTTGTAAATGGCATCGCCACCGGGTTTGCCGTAAGCAAGGTAAAGACCGGTATCGGGATCGGTACGGAGGACTCTCACGCCGCTCGACGTACGCATAAAGCCGTAGGATACGATATCCACGCGGCTATCCACCGTAGAAATAAACGTCTTTTGCGACATGCCGCTCAAACTTTCGATCGGCGTCGAGTTCTGCATGACGGTACTCTGCATATAGCCCTTCAAGGCACCGTTTCCGCTCGGACCTTGCACCTCACCGCTATAAGTAATGTACCGTTGCGTTGCACTGCTTCCGAAGGTAAGGTTATTATACGGGTTACTCGTGTCTTTCGTTTCGCCCGATTCCATACTCTTATACGTCAAAGACTGGATATTCGAGAAATCCGGTTGCGCCGTACAGACTTGGGCATTATCGGCATAATAGCAAGCCGAAGCTATATTGCTGTCTCTCGAAACCCCCGTCCTTTCGGTGGTAAAGCCACTGGCGATGGCTGCGAAATTCAATTCTACCATACAATAGACGCGCTTGCAATAGATATAAGCCTTATGTACGTATTTTGCTTTGGAAATTCCCCACAAAGAAGAGCTCTTGCTTTCCGTCGTTTCTTGACGGATGTACCATCCGGAATCCTTGCTCTTTTCGTTCGTCGTGGCGAAATCGCTGCCGTAGGCTTGGAAGACGGCGGAAAGGGTATTTCCGGTGGCGGCACAGTTGCTGACGGCAAAGTCGGAATCGGCATTGGGTCCCGTTCCGCCGACGATGGCACTTGCGGCAATACCGACGGGCAACGAATAGTCATAATACGAACCGCCACCCATGGAATTGTTACATTCCCACATATCGTCCATCCAAAGACTACCGTTGATAATCAAATAGCTGTTCGACGCATAGCAACTTTGGATACGGTTGGTATTGATGTCCGACAAACTCGAAATATCCATCAAACCGGTACCGAACAAATCCATAATCGAGCTACAACCTTCGATATCGTTATCGTTCGGGTTAAAGTAGCCGCAAATCAAGCCTGCCTGTATCGCCCACGCATAGCCACCGATGGCACCGTTCGAGGGACTGTCCCGATAGGCATAACGGTTGCAGTAGGTAGAAACCTTTGCCGCACGAATACCGCTGTTATAAATTCTGCCCGAGGAGAATCCGACGATACCGCCCAGACGCAAATAGTTACGGTTCTTGGAAATCTGCAAAGAAGAGATCGGCGTGGCGGTTTGCCCCGTAGCGCCTTTATCCGTCCAGGAGGTTCTCGTATAGAAAGTACTACCCGACTTATAGGTGTCATCATACATTCCCGTCCGTTCAAACACATACAGAACGGAAGAAGAAAACGCCGACGTACCCAGACTGTTTTCTTCGGAAGAACCCGAAGCGGTGCCTCGAACGTAACAATCGGTCACAAGACCGTTTACGTTAAACTTTACGTTCTTAGCTTCTCCGCCGACAACCGCAAACGATACCGCCGACCGATCGTCTTTATCGGCATTGGTACCCGCGTAATTATAGCCGACCACACCGCCGTAATTGAGCGACTGTGTCGTATCGGTAGGTTGCCATACCAAGGCGCGGAAAGCGTTGGTATCGGCGGTATAGAGGTAGATATTTTGTACGGTACCGAAGTTGGCTCCGACCGCACCGCCCGCCGTACCGGCATAGATATGAATAAGACCGGTCTGCGTATAATTACCGCCCGAAAGTCCGGAAGAAGAACCGGAAATCGTACCGTAGTTGGAACCGGCGATGCCGCCGACGAATCCGTAGGACATAGAAGACGCCATCCTCTTACCCTCTTTGTCCGAGCTATCCAAAATCGAGGTGGTTTTTGCTTGCAACACCGTACCCCTTCTCGCTTCGGTATAGGTTGCTTTATTCACATAGAAATTATCGGTATTGGCGTGATGAATTCGGACGTCCTCCAACGTACAACCATACCCGACGATACCGACCAAACCGCCGGTAGAAAGGGTATATTCGTTACCGATAATCAACGATAGACCTCTGCTGTACGTGTCGGAGGTAATCTGCACGTTCTTTACGAGCAAGGGATTCTGCGTGGTAGGCACGCTACTCTGCGTGGTAAAGGCACCGCCCAAATACCCGAACAATCCGCCGGCAGCTTTGGAGGAAGAATCACTGCCGTCAATGGCAATCCACCCGTTACTGCCGTTTCGGACGTAGATGTTTTGCATATTTCCGCCTTCTACGGCACCGAACAAAGCACCGCTGTATCCGCTTTCCGTCGTGATATCCACCAAATAGTCGCCGTTTCGGTAATCCAACACGATGGTATCGGCGATAACGTTTTGTCCGCAACCGACTACCGAACCGACAAAGCCGAAGGAATCCGACTGCATATATACGGCGGCACCGGTTATACCGGACGTTCCGTAAAGATGGTGATTACCGTACGCCAACGTGGTATATAACTGAACGGTGATATTGATTAAGGTTATATCTTTTGCATAAGCGACCAAACCGCCGACGTACTCGGTTTCGGGATTACCCGTCAAATCGACGAAGGCGTTTCGTAAGGTAACGTCCCGAACGGTTCCGCCGCAAACCTTTGCGAAGATACCGTAATACTGCCCGCTGAAGTTGCCATACATTGCCAAACCTTCGAAAACGGCACCGTTGCCGAGGAGCACCCCGTCGAATCCGCGAATAATCGTTTCGTTTCCGTCGGTAGAATCCCCTTCCGTATCCATAAACAACGGCGTCCAATAGGCGGTATTGCCCTTCGGATCGTTGACGACGCTGCCGGAACTGAGGTTTTGCCCTTGCAGGTTGATTTGTCCCGACTGCATATATATCTTAAAGTACGTTTGTTTGTTGTCGCTATCCTGACAGGAGTACTCGTTATTCTTCCAGAAGGTATCGAGGAAGCGAAGCTGTGTATTGTCGGTCGTGTACGCATACGAATCGGTCAACGGGATATAAACGTAATAGGGATTTTCGGCGGTACCGTTTCCGCAATGTGCCGTATTATAGGCATAAGAAACGGTCGCATGTATGCCTACCTTTTGGGTGTTGACGGTGGTATTGGTACCGTCGGCACCTTTTCCGAACACGAGCGTGTTTCGGATGGGAGAATTGCTCAATACGCCGAAGTATTCGTTCATATTGTATTCAAACCATCTTCCGTAGCCCTCCGTCATCGGATTGAAAAGGGTTCTTCCGCTTCCGTCGTAGATGGCTCTGTCCGTTTCGATACCGCTACCCTCTTTCATACCGTTGAGAGCGTATTTGACTTGTTTGGCGTAGCCGCCGCTGTTGTCCATCCTTTGTAACGTGACACGAATGACGACTTCGCCGTTGGCTTGCGAACCGCCGCTCATCAGGGCTTTTATTTTTTCGCCGTCGGCAACCCAATCGCCGTACCGAACGCCGTCGTCGTCCCAAACGGTCAACAAGGTCTTTTTGCCTCCCGTCAAATCGCGGATGAGATGTTCTTCGACGACCGAAATACCCGACTCGTATATCATATTATAGAATACCAAAACGGCGGTCGTAACGTACTGAATGTCTACGGTAAAGTTCTTATTGCTGACATAGCTCTTATAACTTTCGGCTCTGTTAAAGACACCCTCTACGGTATAATAACTTCTGTTCCGATATTCCGCTTTATTCGGATTATCGTCTTCGGTCGCCACCACTCTGTTTTGGGCGTTATCGTAATAGAAGTATTGACGGCAGGCGTACGTCCAGTTTTCTTCGGCTTTGGCTTGGTCGGTAACGTCGATTTCCGTCAAAGCGGCCGTAGTAACGTTCCGGAACGAAGACGAGGCGGCATCGTATTTCGTAAATTGCGAATAGATGGAACCCCACGTTCCGTTGACGTAGGCATCCACGACGGTGATGGTATTCCATACCGCAAAGGCACGATTTGTCAAATAAAGCGACGAAACCCCACTGCCGTTGACGGAATAGGTGGCGTCGCCGGTATTATAATAAGAACTGAAGTCTTGCGTGATGACGTCGTTTTCGATGACTTGATACAGGGTGTCGAATTCGTGGTTATAGCCGTTGGTGTCCCGACCGTTTTTAATGTCGGCGGTAGACGTTTTGTCCTCCTCTTTACACACGACGATACGGAAAGTCAAACCGGCATCCAGATAGCACTCCATCGTCCTGCCCTTATCGGAAACGTACTCTGCGCCGTCGGACAAGAGCGGCAGACAAATATCGCCGTTTTCGGGAGCGGAATATACTTTCATATATTCGTTCTTGCTCGTAGACGTCAAAGCAAAAGTATTGGCGTCGGCGGTAGTCGGCTTAAAGTTCACGAGATTGTTCGACATGGTGGCGACGGGAATGGAAATCGGGGTAGCCGTTGCCGTTGCCGTAATATAGAAATCGGGGGACGCTTCGCCCGACAGACTGCTGTAACAGGACTCGAACGTCCTTTCCCCACTGCTGGATACACCGTAGCTGTGAATAATCTGTTTGTATTGCGTCACGTAATAAGCGTTCAGTTTCATATCGGTATTACTCATCATCGGTGCGCAAAGTAACCGATACCGGAAGACGAAGTTGCCCGACGTACTGCCTTCCAAACAGTACATGGTGCCGTCGATCATAACGTGCCAACCGGTAAACCGATACCGAATCGACCTGTCGTCGTTATAGATTTCTTCGTTTTCGTTACTGTCGTACTTGATTTCCAATTCCGTTCCGTATTCGTAGGTACCGGAAACACCCGACGTATCGGTGATGTTCCGTCCGTCCTCCTCGTTTTGGAGGGTGTACGCCGAAATAATCGGATGTACGATATCCTCGGACAATTCACTTCTGTCTATGCCCTCTAAACCCTTTTCGTAGGTATCGCTGTATGCGTACTGTAAAAGTTTTATCGTGACTTCTTTATAGGTATTGGCACGAATCAACAAAGGACGTTTTCCGGCGACGTCGGCTTCGCTTTGACAAAGGTTAAATTCGTTCGTCACCGAAATCGCATACGGCATATTGGCTTTTTGAACCTGATCGGCAGTATAGTAAGAATACAAATAATCCAACGAGAACGCATAACTTTCTTTGGTAAAGTCAATGACGTATTCCGAACCGAAACTTGCATCTTTGTAAGAATAGCCGATATCCTGCCATTCCTGCGTCTTCCAGTTATAATACTGCCAACCGGCAAACCGAACGTCGTTATCCATATTATCCATCAACAATTCCAATTTCGTCGTTACCCAAGAATTGGTGATATAGTCGGAATTGGTGATGTTTTCATGAAGGACGGAGAATTCTTCCCAAGCGGAGAAAATACGGTAGTTTTCGCTCAGAGAACCCGAAGTACCCTTTCCGTAATTGGCGTCGACGTAGAGGTCGCTCCATTCCTTACCGTACTTCGAAGCACCGCTTTGTTCCACCGCATTCAGTACCTGCGCTATCTTTCTGCCTTCGGGATCTTCTTCGGCTATGGTCACCGTCGTGCTTTCGGCGTCGATGATGCCGTCGTTATAGCCGTAATACGAAACGTACGCCGTACCCATCGCCCAGCTGTTAAAGTGGTCGGGGAAAGAATAGAATTTTTCGTTAAGTACCTGTACGTCGATGACGGGTTCGAAACGTGCATAAATCACGACGTCGGTCGCTTCCGTTCCGTCGGAAACCAATCCCGACAATTCCTGCGCCTGCAAAGAAATCCTCTGTTTATAACGGTTCTTTTCGGGCACCCCTTTATTCAAGGTGGAAATCAAGTTGATGTCGTTGACGTACCAACCGACGAAGACGTAGTTGGAGAGAATGGCGTCGGAGAGTACCTCCAACGTAAACTCGGCACCATAACTTAACGTGGCTTTGCCCGTTTCGGTAGCCGAAGCAAACGGCGTGCCGAAAAGGGTATCGCCGTTATCGGTGGCGGTAATGGTGGAAATCGCACTGTCCACCGTACCGAATCCCGAACGTATATCGGTACGCCATACCGCATAAGAAACGTCGTACACGCGATAGAACTCGGCTTCCACGTCGATAGGCCCGTTGAGCCAAATCACGAATACGTACTGTTTTTTGCCGCTGTTGTCGATACGCTCCGAGAAATCCACCACGACGTAGGCGTTGTTGTTCTTGTCGTTAAAGTCCTGCAACGTGGCGGTATTGCCCGCTTGCGCATAGGTCAAGTATCTCCAACCGGTCGTGGCGCCCTGATCGTAAACGAGGGAACCTGCCTTTTTACTGGCGGCTGTGTCCGTCTGACGGAATGCCAAACGGTAGAACGCATAGTTTTCTTTGGCTTGACAAGTAATCGTAAGAATGTTACAAGCGGCGGTGTTGGCGGCATAATAATCCAATTCGGGCGTTTCTTCCTTATTGGTATTAAACAAGACGGTTCCGCCTTCGCTCGTTCTCTTTTTGCCGTTGATATCGCACAAACTGTTGGTGGCGTCTTCGGTCGTCTTTTCGGCTTGCACGTACGAATAATTGCTCTTGTCGTAGACGTAGATATATTCGTCACCCGATACTTGATAACCGAGTGCCGTCGTATCGTAATTCAGGTTCTTTTGGTACCCTTTCAAACTGTTTTGGGTATAGTTACTACTGAATTTCCCGGTGCTGAACGTGTTGTCGGAACCATTGTTGACGGTGTCGCCCACCATATACTTGACGACGTCTTTTAGGTCGTTATCGACGTCTTGGGTGTTGAGCGTTTCGCTGAATTTTTTACCGATATAGAACTCGACGTTGGACTTCGCATTGCCGTCGGCGTAACGATCGATAAACTTGACACGCAGATAGTTTCCGATATTGACGGTATAGACGTATTCGGTAATCACTTCGTTATCGGCGAGGACGTTGGTCGTGGAAAGAAGCTCGCCCACTTTGTTCTGAACGTCCGATTCGTATACGTTTATATCGGTATAGTACAGATTCTCGCCGTTATAATATTTATAAGGATTGGTTACGATGACGTGAATACGCGTCTTTTCCTTGTAGTCGATCTTGAAGGTTCTGTCCCCCAAAGAATCCACCGAGAAGGATAAAGTGTACTCATCGACATACGCGTTATAGGTATAGGAAAGACCTCTGTTACCGTCTTGAATCTCCGTCCATTCTCCGTTCAAGAATTCGTAAACGGCAAACACACCGAAGATTTTCGTCGCATGGAGTTGATTCGCCGAGAAAGTCAGTTTGACTTTGGTAAAGTACGGGAAGGATTCGTCAAAGTGACCGCTGTTGGTATCCAACAAGCCTACCGTCTTATCCTCTTCGTTACTGACGCTGCTCTTGACGAAACCGGCTTTTTCGGCCGTTGTCTTTTGATCGTTATAGGAAGCCAACGATACGGGGCCGACCAAACTGCCGCTTTCGGCGTAATACACGTTACTGGAGAGGGCAATTTGATAATGAATGATATTCGTATAATAATAGAAGTAAACGGTCGTCTGTCCCAAACCGACGTCGCAGTTTAAGAGGTTGGAAGTGTTGAAGTTTAATTGCGTACGCGCGGTCATTGCTTCGTTGATATTGGCAAAGTGCGTCGGCAGTCCGACGTCTTTGGTTTCGGTTCCGATAGAAGCGTACGTCTTGACCGCACCGCCCTCTCGGCTGATTTGATAGCCTTCTTCCAAAAGCGGTTCTATAATCAACGAGGAGAAGTGCGTAACCTCTTTTGCCGAATAAACGGTGATTTGTTTGTTATCGGTCGCGCCGTTTCTGCCGTTTTTGGTGACGAAACTCTTTTGAGAATCGTTCAAAACAATGGCAACCGTATAAACGATAGGTGCTAAGTCAATGGAAACGTTGATTTCATCGTATCCGACATCGCTCAAAAGGGAAGCGGTAACAAGGAAAACAACCGAATAGTTATAGGTAGCGGAGGCTGTTCCGTCGATTTTGGCGAGCATGCTTTTCGATACCGTATACGTTTGCAACAGTTTATTCTCCTGCAACCCGTCCAACGTGTAACCGTTGACGGTAAAGTTATTCAAACGGTAACCGTCGGGCGTCGTGAATTCGTATTGCACCACACCGAAGTGTTGTGCAACCTGCGTGGTAATTTCGGAAGCAACCGTGTTACTCTTAAAAGTATACGGCGTTTGCATTTCGTTCCGAATGGTCAAATAGTTGCCGTTCGCTTTGTCCAAAATGCTCATCTTGACGGCGGTATTGTTCTTCGTTTCCGAAGTGTCGCCGTCGGCATCGGTACGCGAAATATCGGTAACGATCTTATACTGTTTTATCGTAACGGAAATTTCCAAAAGCATATCGCTTTCCACTTGCAACGCGGCATCTCGATTGACGGGGTGGAACGTAAGGTATTTTACGTCCTGCACGCCCGTTTCGCTCAGCACGAAGGTTTTGGAAATACCCGTCTTTTTCCAGTCGCCCGTATTGACGTCTTGCGTCACGTAATGAATGTCTATCTGCGTAGCGACGATTTCGTAACCGACGTTCGGTTCCAACGTGATGCTGACTTCGTCATAGGCGTGGACGTCCACCGTCCAAGGCGAATAGGACGTGGAGGACTGTACGGTTTGCTTTTCGAATTTATTATTATATTCATTAAAGGACGTTTGAATGTTTTTAATGTACGATTCGTTGTTGAGAGAATACATTAAATAATAGCTTTTCCGTTCCAAATAAATACGGAAAATCAAATCCAACTTTACCGAGCTTGCCGAAACTCTGCCGTCGGTGAAGAAATAATCCTGCTCGACGTTGGGTTCGTCCGCCGTCATGTAGACGCTGTCGTCCCCTTCCACGACTTCCACTCTCGCCACTTGATAACCGTCCGCAAGCACGATGCTCGCCGCCGTTTCATCTCCCCAATACACCGTCCACTTTTCGGCGTTGGTCTTTTCGTTATAGAAGGCGTTGACCGTTTCGCCGACGACGTCGTCCGAATAGACGATGGCTGTTTCCACCGAGTACTGACGCACTTGGAAATAGGCACCCATGGTGAAGCTTTCCGACACGTCGACGGGACCGTATTGTACCGTTCCTTCCACGTCGCCGGTATAATTATTCGGTTGCGAACCGTACGCCAGTTGCATCGTGGCGGAAGAGTCGTTCTTCTTAACCGTTTTGGTCATATTGTACAGGTAAACGCCTTTCTCGTAGAAATAGGATTCCAGCTCGAACGTTACTTTCGTATTGTAGGCGAGAGACTTCTGAATAATCAAGGATTTCGTTCCCGTCGTACGGTACTCCGATTTACCCTTGTCGTCTTCCACAATCATCGTAATATTGACGTATTCGTCTGCCTTACCGCCCGTTGTGGATACCTTAACGCCTTTATTGTACACAACCGCTTCAATTCTCACATCGTAATATTTAATGATAAATTCTACCGAAACCACCGTGGTGCGGTAGAAGGTAAACTCATAAGAATCGTTACTGATATAAGCCGCCTTGTTTTCGCCGTTCACCAAGAAAGAATCTCTGTCGTAGCCGTTGTTCGGCGTGGTCGTAACCATGCAACGCAAACCGTACTCGATAAAGATTTCGTACTGCGTGGCACCGTCCACGAAAAGGACTTCTTTCTTTTCGGCGGTAACGTCGGTATCGACCGCCGCAAACACGATGGTCGTCGGCTCGTACACCGAACCGACCTTTCTGTAAACCACCTTTTCAAGGGGATGATAATAGAATGTCGTCAGTGCGTTATCGGTACCTTTTTCCCGTCCGAACAAGACGATAAAGCTATCGCTCGATGCCGCCGACGCATTGGAGAACGTAATCTCCGTCGTACCGCCTTTCCCCGTTTGTTCTAACGATAACGCATACATTTGACGCTTAAACGTCAAGGTTATTTTTTCAATGTCCGAAGTGACGCCGGTGGGCGTTTCTTCCGAATCGTAGAACCAAAATCTGTTAAAGTACACCTGACCGCCCGTAGAAGAAAGAATACCCGTACCGTCATCGTAGGTACGCGTAATCACAGACGAAGCGTCTTTGCCGTATCCTTTATAGGTAATCGACATACTATATAGATAATAGCCTCCGCTGACGGCGGGAGAAACGTTGATAAAGAAGTTATCGCCGTGCGCAATGCCGTCTTTCTCGCTACCGTACTTGTCGGCTCCGTTTTTGGGATACTGACAAGCAATCGTACCCGCACCGGCGAGACCGGCAAAGTTTGCCGAGTCGTTGACGATTTCGTACGTAAAGCTATACCGATTGATTTCGTAAATGACTTTGATCGTCAAATCTTCGGTAATGCCCGCTCCGGTACCACCGTACTCGAAAATATCGATGGTATTATTATTGATAGTCCCTAAGTCTTGCGACCGATAAGAAGAAAGTTCTCCGTTGATATATACCTGCCCGATATGATAGCCTTTGTCCGCCGTCATCAACACGTATATCGAAGCACCGTACGGTACGGCTATGCCGTTTGCTCCGTCCACCAAATTCAAGCCCGTCATCCCTTGCAGACTCTTATCCACCAAGCTGATTTCGGTACTTCCGTTGACGCTGCCCGTATCGACTGACACGTGATAGGTATAGCGGTAGAAGACCGCTTCCACCTCGACGTCGCCGCAAACGGTATAGGCGTACACCCCTGCGGTATATTCTCGGACGAAAGAATCGTAATTCAATTTTCCGCTTTGCCAGTTTTCATCGGTAAAGGCAATCAACGTTCCGTTAATATAGAAAGCGTCCAAATAATAATTGGCGTCTGCCGAAACGGTAACGTCTATCGTACTGCCATAAGGTACCGTCGTACTCTTTACGCCGTTATACAAGACGCTTCCGTTTCCGTTATCGGAACAGGTAATATTGTATTTTAACACGGAAACTTTCGCATAGACTTCCACTTCTCCGGCAAACACGTCGGTGGGAACGGTGACGACGGTCATCCGTTTGCGGTCGGTTCCGTTCGTTCCGACGGCGGCGGTTATGCCGTTTGCCAACGAAACGCTCTCGGGCAAAACGGTCACCGTCGTTTTTTCTCCTCCGACCATACCGGTCAAAGTGATTTTATCGATTTCATATCCGTTTTCGGCAAGAACGGTGATCACGTCGTCGGTCGTACCGTACGCCACCGAAGCGTAATACTTATCGGGGGTACCGATTGCATACGAATAGCCGGACGGGACGTCGTTTGCGGGAGCGTTTTCCGTTTCTATATAGACTTCTACGTTTTTCTTCACCGAAGGCAACAACAAAGAGTATTTCGTCATGGCGTAGGTGACGGGTTTATCTTCACCGTCCACACGCAATGCGGAAATCACTTTACCCGCCACCGTTTGAACGGAATATTGTACGTTTTCTCCGTACACCACCGTAAAGTCGTACGATTTGGCAAGGGTATGCGTTTCCCCTCCCGTTACCGAAACGGCGTTACTCTCGGAAGCACGGAAAGTCACCGTAAAGGAATCTTTTCGGAACACGAACCGCACGACGATATCTTCGGCAACGGCGTTCATCTCTTTCATAAAGGTATTACCGACCGAAGAAATGCTTTCGTATACGTCGTTTTTATAATAGCCGACACATTTTGAACCGTTGACGGGAGAAACCATCAATTTGATATTCTGTCCGCGATGCACTTTGACCGAAGTGGTCTGCGAGGCACTTCCGTCTACGGCGATGGAACAAGCCTGCATCCCGTCGTCTTCGGCTACGCTGACGGTATAAAAAATTTCTTCGGTAACGATATGGAGGTTCATATCCTTTTGGGGCAGAATCATCACCTTCACCGAAGTAATACGATTATCTTTGACGACCGAATTATCCCCGATGCCTTTTTCCTTCACCCCTAACTCTTTCTTCAGGAAAGTCAAAACCTCCGTCACAAAGCTCCGAGACGGAGCGGCGTTTTGCGCCGCCGACGAGAAACTTTCGTAATCTCCGTTCACAACGGCAAAAACGGTTTCTTCCTTGCTGTCCGTTTCCTGCCCGTATAAATATTCCGTACCCTTATACGTGGCGGTTCCGTAGGTGTAATAATACGCACCTTCTATATATTGCAAAGAAACGCCGTACGAAACGCCGTTGATTTCCCAGTCGTAAAAGACGACGGAATCGGTGGTATCGAACACGTTATACCGTACGCCGTTTATCCGAACGTTGGAAACGTACTGTCCTTCGTCGGCTTCGATCGCGTAAAACAGTCTGCTGCCGGGCGAACATTCTTTTTCGCCGTCCGCCTGCTCCATATCCGCTTTTTCACCGTTCAACGTCGTCGTTTTGACCGAACCTTTTGCGGGCTGATTGATGCTGACGGTATAACTTATATCGGAATAGGTAATTTCTATCGTCAAGTCGGAAGTGCAACGCTCCAACAAAACGGAATACTCCCGCAAGCCCTTTCCTTCCAACAAGCCGCCGTAGTACTCTCCGAGATAGGTGACGCCTTTCACCGTCCCCGTCAACGCTATCGACTTGATTTCATACGCCGACTCCGCCGACCGAATCAACAGTTCCAACGTGGCGTTATGGTTGTACGAAAAGACTATCGTCTGATCGCCGTACATGTCCTCTTTGGCTTTGTCAACGACGATACCCGAATACAACGAAGAACCGTTTTGGACGGTAACGGTGTACCGAATGGGCGCAAACGTCACGTGGAAGGTGTTATCCACCGTTTCGATAACGACGGGCGCAATGGAACCGGATGCGATTTCGGCATCCCCGTACACGTCGGTGACGTCGCCGTGCTTCCACGTATACGCCGAAACGCAGTTCCCTTCGTCGGCATAAAAATAAATCTTATAGGTGTAAATTTCATACAAGGTATACGAACCCGAAACCGTCGTCGTCGAAGTATAACCGAGATCGGAAGTAATCTCCAACGCCACCGTTCCCGAACCGGTCGACTGCACGTTTAAGGTGTGTTCTACCGATTTCCATCTGGGCACCATATGAATTTCGTATTTATCGAAATAGGCGTTACCGATATATTGTTCTTTCGCGATAATTTGCGTCTTATCGTCCACCAATTCTTTGGTCAGTTCGTCTTCCCAACCGACGAACACGTTTTTGGTCAGCGTCGGCTTAACCGTCGGCAAACCTCCGCCGCTTCCGATCGTGTTTTGGAACAGTACCTGAATGGAATATTCTTCCGTTACGTCACTCGTCGAATAATCAAAAACAATGGTATACTCGATTTTATCCCATTTGGCAATCAACGAGGTCGGCTCTTCAAAGATTTTTTCGTTATTAATGATGGCTTGTTCGGGATCGGCTTTATCGTACCAACCGACGAAAGTCATACCCACAACGTCGGAGGGCAACAGCACGAACGTTTTATCCAATACCAGTTTGGCACCCTCTTCGGTCTTCGCTTTTTCCTGCAAAGCCTTTCCGACGGTCGTGCCGTATGTAATATCACTGACTACGCACTCTTGATTGTTCTTTACCGAGTTTTGATAGTTGATAAAGGTTACCGTACTCTTGGAATAGACAAAACAAGCACGAATTTTTATATCGTCCATATACTTATCGGGGATAAAGGTTAAAGCAAACTTCGTCCCTTCGTTCCCCGACGCATTGGAACTGAATAAACAGGGTTCTCGATTGTCCCCGATATAAACGGTAATTTCGGCGGCACCGATTTCTCCGATCTTATCCAAAGAAATCCACTGACATTCTTCATCGTTTTTGGTTTTGTACCCCCAAATCTGCCATTTGTTAAACTCTCGGGAATTATAAGGGGATGCGATAACAGTCGCTTTCTCGTCGTAAGCGTAATAGCCGCACTCGTTGGCGTTGGTTTCCCCCATTACGTTACCGTATTGGTCGGAGCTGACTTCCACTTCCACGTCGGTCGCCGTCTTGACGTATTGCGGATAAATGCTCATGTTACGGATGACGTGCGTGTAGTCTTCTTCGCTGACCGACCAACCTTGGAACGTCATACCGTAGACGCTCATGGCGGGATCGGTCATTTGCGGAATACCCGTCGCTTTTTCACCGTACACGACGTCGCAAGAACCGGCTACCGTTCCGTCGTACGCAAAGAAAGTCACGCGAAAAACCGCCTTTTGGAAGTTTGCCATGATTTCTTTCGACTCGTTGACGGCAAGATCCTTTCTCGTGGCATACGGATACCCGTCGCTCCACTCCGAAAAAACGTATCCCGTCTCGGGAATGGCAATGACGGTATCGCCGTCTTGTCCGCTGGTAATCAACTGGTTGTTTTCCCCTTGAATACTTCCGCCGATACTGGCGAGATAGGTCAAACGGCAGTTTACGTCTTTCACCTTCACCGTAATGGTCTGTTCGAATCCGCCGTAACTCAACGAAACGTTCTGCGTCCCGCTTTTCGTAACGTCCAAACCTTCGCTGATCATGTTCGACATGGATACCACTTCGGTAGAACCGTCGTCATAGGTAACCGTAAGACCGATTTTTCCGATATCGCTGCCTAGCCCGATTTCTTTATCGGCGTATTCGATACTGACGATATTGACGGCTTGTTCGGTCTGCTCTTGTTCGGGATTGGTTAGGGGAAGATACACAAGCAGCAAAAAGACGAGAGCAATCGCAAGCGCAACAACCGCAATGATCGCTCCCAAGTACCCGCCGTTTGTAAAAACCTTACGTTTTCCGTCGTTATAATGAATACCTCTCATAATAGCCTCCAAAACTATCCGAATCTAAAAAGGGCAGACCTATCCCCTTTTGTATTATTTATTATATTATAGCACACGCGTGCAAAAAATACAACTAAAAAAACTTTTATAACGTATTTAAGAACCGTTTTCCCACTTACCCTCCCTTTTCCGCCCTTTTGCCCTGCCATTCCCGTCCCAATAAAAATATCGTTATTTTTTCAAAAATATCTTACCGTTTCCTTTTCATTTTCCGTCTTTCTATTGCATTTTTACATATTGTTCACTTCGTAACGATTTTGGTTTATATTTCTTTCCGTCCTATTAAGTCTATGGCGTTATATTGTATTTAGGTATCCTTTTTTATGTTTTAGGAACTACAAACTCATCAATCGACCTATATTCCTAAATAGGCGTTGCAAGAAAATAAACAATAAACTTTCTATTTCCGTTTTATTGTTTTTTAATTATTTCCGACAAAATATACGAAAGTTATTTCTTGATTTCCCTCTGTTTTTCAAAACTATTTTCCTAAAAAAGGATTATGTTTTATTCGTCTTTTCTTTCCTATGATTGACCGATATGGCAGCGAAGCTTTCCGATTTACCGATAGGCGCATGCCGACGACGGAAACTCTTGTCTGCCGTTTCCCAATTTTTTTTGACTTTTTTATGATATTTGCTTGATTTTTTTTAGAAAGGATGATAATATATATATGCTTATTTTTGCCGGTGTGGTGGAATTGGCAGACGCGCGGGACTCAAAATCCCGTGGTAGCAATATCGTATCGGTTCGACCCCGATCACCGGCACCAAGTCCGAAACAGCTTCGACACTTTGTCGAAGTTGTTTTTTTATGGCAAACGCCGAACGATATGCTTGCATAATCGGGCGGTGTTTTGCCATAAAAAACAAGAAGTCCCGCAAAACGGGACGCGTTTCGGACGCAGGCGAGCACCCTTAAGGTGTTCGGGGGACGGTACTTCCATAGGAAGTAGCGGAACCGAGCACCGGCACTGTTTCGGCAAACGCCGAACGATATGCTTGCATAATCGGATGGTGTTTTGCCATAAAAAAACAAGAAGTCCCGCAAAACG
>DCGI01000100.1:0-3755 GCA_002315475.1 Christensenella sp. UBA1782
GGGTGGGCGGGGAATGTTACGGCATAATACTTGCGCAAGAAGGAATCGGTATGCAAAGCTTTTCTCAATACGTCGTGAACGTACCCGTTTTTTGCGATGACCATCAAACCCGACGTTCCTTTATCCAGACGATTGACGGGATGAAAAACGGCATCCCTTCCGTACCGCGCCGAAAAGGCGGCAGCCACCGTATCCCCTCCGATTTCGGGCGGTCCTTGCGTTGCCAAACCCGCCTGTTTGTTTAATACGATCAAATCCTCATCTTCCCAAACGACGTCGAGCGGAATTTCTTTGGGCGGTACCGGATTGCAACCCGACGTATCTTCCTTGACGAAAGACAGTACGTCGCCCGTCGCACAAAGAGCGGTAACGTACACCTGTTTCCCGTTCAGCATAATACCGTTCTCCACCCGTTTTAGTCGAGCCAAACGAGAGCTTCCCACGCCGAAGCGATTTCTTAAAACGGTTTCCACACGCTTCTTATCGTAATCTTCCGTAATGATAAAATCTATGGTTTTCATCTTCCTCAGTTTTCATAATAATACCGATTTTTCCGTCTGCCTCTCCTCGGAATAAACAGAATCAACAGAATCACAACGACCAACAGACTGATGCCGCCGATAATTATGATTTTCACGTAATCGGGTGCTTCTTCCCCTATTTCGGGAACCTTTTCTTCCACTTCCACCTTTTCTTTTGTTTGCGCTTCAAACGGCTCCACCGTCACAAGTCGGTCGCAAAAAGAAGACAGAATATATCCGTAGTTTTCTCCGTACGCAACGTAATACCATACCTGTTCGGCGTAAGGATAGCTACCCAAATAACTGAACGTTTCTCCGACGGGTATGGAAAACGTTTCTTCTTTATCGTCGGGAGAAGCACGCATTTTTATCGCTGTAAACGAAGAATATTTTGACGAAACGGTCAAGGCTTGCGACGTGCCTCGCACGTCCCCGTCATACCCCACGACGGACACCGCCGACTTGGACACTTTCCCTTTTACGCCGTTAAAACGAATGGTATAAAAATCATCGTCTATCCCCACCACTTCGGCATAATACGTTTCGGGGAGCAGAAACAAATTCTTTCCCGTTGCTTCGTCACAGAGCCACAAATTCTCCCCTATCACGATATAGGGAGCACTGACGGCATACGCCGTTGCGGCGGAACCGAAACAACAAAGCAAGACACTCAACAAGACCGAGCCGAACTTTTTCATGTCGATAAGAATACACTTTTTCGAAAAGAATAATCCGTCTTTCTTTGTCGAATTGTCCCTTATAAAGAGGGATATCTACCTTCGCGGATGACGAGAAAAACACCCGCTTTTTCGGCATGTTCCGCCGTACATTTCACGTAGTCTTCGGCGAGTTTTTCCTGCAAATACGTAAAAAGTTCTTCCCGTTTTTCGCTATCCCGCAAGTTGATATAATCCAACGCAATGATACCGGCAAGGTTCCGCAAGCGAATCTGTTCGGCAAAAACTTCCACCGCAATTTTGTCGGCCAGAAAAAAAGCGTCTTTCCCTCGTGCGTCGCAGGTATGAAAATTGACGTCCACCACGTGCATAGCTTCGGTTTTATCGAAAACGAGTTGTACGCCGTCCTTCTCCACCTCTCTTTTTTTCAGCGTCTCCACCTGTTTTGCAATGGTTTCGAAATCGTAGCGAGCACACTCCGACATGCTTTCGGCGATTTCTTCCGCCGTCGGACGGTACAAAAAAGTAGGCTTGACGGTATTTTTCGCCACCGCCAGCAATTTTTGATATTTTTCGTAGAGGACATTCCTCTCCGTAACGGTATTATCCATATCCCCTTCTTCCGCAAGAGAACGGTATAGGAAATTCACGCCGTCCAATACGGGAAGACGGGAAAGCATCCTTTTTCGGATATCGGAAACGGCATGGGAAAACTTATCTGCACCTGCCGGCAACAAAACGCAGTATCTGCCCGTCAACTGTATTTTTTCGGAGAGCGTACACCCTCTCCCCTCTTCGGGTTCGGTACAAATCCGCACCAAAACGGTATCTCCCGCTTTCAAACCGTATCGAAAGGATAAAATGCCGTCGTTGTCTAAGCCGACGTCGACGAAGATGCCCACGTCCTTTTTTACGAATTTTACTTTACCGACGACAATACTGCCCGTATAAAAGTTTCGGTCGATATGTAAAAACCTCTCGAAGGTATCGTCGTCGAAGACGGCACATTCCACAAACTCTTTTTCTTGCCGAATATAAGAAACTTTCATGACAATCCCCGTAAATAGTCGCTCACCGCCATAGAGCGGTCGTCCGTTCTTATGTACTGTTCCACCCGAGCAATATCCGACAAAGCTATCTGCAAACCAAAGTCGGTATTCCACGCCCTGCTTAACGCGTCCGCACGCAAATTGACGTTACCCGTAGCCATCCAAGCTTCTATACCTTCTTCGGTCACTTTTATATCGTACAAAAGGGAAGAGGCGTCTATCTTCTTTTCGATATCGGCGTGTTTATACACGAAAGAATACCCTTGCAGACAGCCTTCGATTTCTTCCTTCTTCGCTATGGCGTCCTTCGTTTTGAAAAAGAATTTTCCCGCATTGATTTTGGAAGCGAGGGCGGGAAAACTTTCAGTCACGAAAGCGGCGTCGGCTTTCAGATAGGGGGGAGAATGTAAATTAAAAACCCGCAAGAATTCCTCTTTGTCGAGCGTCGACGGCGTGTCCGCCGTAACGTATTCGGCGTAGCTCGTAATCCCGAGCGGTAATGGTTGCGTCATCTTCAAAAGCATGTGCTTATTGAATCCCTGACTGTAGTTTATCGGAATACCGGCACGTCGAAATGTTCTGTTTAGGGCTCTTAATATATCCGTATGGGCGACGAAAGTGCCGTTATCCTTTTTAGAAAAACGAAGTGTAATCAGCATGATTCTTCCTCCTTCTTATATTGCCGACACTTTCCCATCCGCGCCGCACCGCATCCGTTACAACGATGTTTGCACGGTTCGGTCGTTTCTCCTAACAAGGCTTTTTTATACTCTTTTTGCAAATATTCTTTGGTTACGCCGAAGTCAATAAAGTCCCAAGCGAGCGGCTCGTTTTCCGCACGTGCTCCCGTCAGTTTTTTGACGTCGACATGACATTCTTCCAACGCCGCAAACCATTTTTTTTCGTCAAAGTATTCCGTCCATCCGTCGAGGTAACAACCCTTCTTATACGCACAAACCAACACTGCGGAAAGGTCTCTCCCGCCCCGTGCAAAGATGCCTTCCAAAACCGACATTTCGGCACCATGCCACGAGTAATGCACCCCCCGAATCGGATACAACTCTTTCTTCAGCATTTCTTGTCTTCTGTGCATTTCGTCCATATCGATTTGCGCCGCCCATTGGAACGGGGTAACCGGTTTGGGGATAAACACGGACACCGAAACGTTTATCGAAATATCTTTTCTGCCCGTCGTTTGGATATAGAGCCAACGGATTTTTCGTACCGTCTCCGCTATACCCAAAATATCCTCGTCGGTTTCGGTGGGAAGTCCCGACATGAAATAGAGTTTTACGGTGCGATAGCCGATACCGAACGCCAGTTTCATACCGTTCTCGATATCTTCTTCGGTAATGTTTTTGTTGATGACGTTTCGGAGCCGTTGCGTTCCCGCTTCGGGAGCAAAGGTCAACGAAAGGCGTTTTGCACCCTCCATCAGTTTTGCCGAAAAACTATCCAGTCGCAAAGACGGTAATTGAAACGAAACGTTTTTTCTTTTTTGCAGGTCG
>DCGI01000100.1:3776-4300 GCA_002315475.1 Christensenella sp. UBA1782
TCATGGCGGCGATAACGTCATGGATACCTTGATAATCTCCGCTGGACAGACTCACCAAACCGAGTTCTTCAAAACCGGTATTGGCGACGAGCCGTTCGGCGATTTTACACACCGTTTCTTTCTCACGGTACCGAATGGGACGGTAGAAGAAACAAGCTTGACAAAAGCGGCATCCGGCATAGCATCCCCGATACAGCTCCACCACCCCTCTGTCATGGACGATTTCGATATTGGGTACCAACGGTTTTTCGGGGAAGGACGATTTTTCCAAATCCACGACGGCTTTTTTTACGGGCGTCACGCAAATACCGTTTTTGACTTCACACATAGACGGCACGTAGATTCCGTCTATTTTGGCGGCTTCTTCCAAAATTTTCTTTTTGTTGCCCTTGTATTTTTGAACGAGTTTACAAAAAGCAAGGTCGATTTCTTCGCCGTCGCCGATAAAATAGGCGTCAAAAAAATCAATAACGGGTTCGGGGTTTGCCGAGCTCGGGCCGCCTGCGACAAGGATCGGATACCCT
>DCGI01000100.1:4330-5816 GCA_002315475.1 Christensenella sp. UBA1782
ACTATCCTTCGCATAAAACGGAATACCGGCAAGATCCATCATATACAGAACCGACGTATAACTCATTTCGTACGGCACCGAAAAACCGACGACGTCAAAGTCGATGAGTTTGGTACCCGTTTCGATGGAAGCAAGGGGCAAGTGGTTTTCTCTGAGAATGTTTGCCATATCCCGCCAAGGGGCAAAGCATCGTTCGCAAAGAATATCTTTATCTTTATTCAAAATATCGTAAAGAATGGCGATGCCGACATTGGACATTGCCACTTCGTATACGTCCGGAAAACAAAGACAAAACCGCACGTCGTACGGTTTTGTCATATCCGGTACATTATATTCCCCGCCCGTATACCGACCGGGCTTATCTACCTGCAAGAGGTAAGGTTTTATTCTGTCATCCATTTTTTTTTAATCCATTACGAGGGACGCCGCACCGATGATTCCGGCATCGTTTCCCAAAGAAGCTTGCACGATTTCGGGCACGTCGTTGACTTTGCGAGATCCGAAACAGTGACGATTGACGATTCTGGTTACACGGTCGATCAATGCGCTACCCGCATTACTGACGCCGCCGCCGATCATGACGATTTCGGGACGGAACACGTTGGTCAACAAAACGATACCCGTCGCAACGTATCTCGCATAGGTATCCACCACTTTTTCCGCAACGGGATCGCCGAGCTTAGCCGCTTCGAAGGCGGTCTTTCCGGTCACTTCTCCGTCCCGCAAAGCGATGGTCTTCAACATGGATTCGGGATTCTTTTCAATGGCTTGTTGCGTTTGCCGAATCAATGCGGTCGCCGAAGCGTAGGCTTCCCAACAACCCTTTTCTCCGCAAGAGCATCTTTCGCCGCCCATACGGATACAAATATGCCCGCCTTCGCTACCGGCTCCTTTATGCCCCGTCAAAATCTTTCCGTCCACGATGAATCCCGTACCTACACCGGTACCGAGCGTCACGAAAAGCGTATTCTTCTTATTTTGCCCGCTCCCGAAACGAGTTTCTCCGAGTGCGGCACAGTTTGCGTCGTTTCCGACCGCCAATTTGCAATACCAAAGACGACCGAATTCTTTAATCAAATTGTATCTGTAAAAACCGAGATTGGCGGCGAACGTAATGACGCCTTTTGCCGTATCGACGGTGCCGGGACTGCCGAAACCGATTCCCGTAACGTCGTCCAACTTCATGTTGGCTTTCGCACAAACCTTTTCACAAAGATGATACATGTCCTCGGTAATGGCACTCTGTCCTTCTTCTACGCGAGGAACAATGCTGTCCTTCACCAAAATTCTTCCGCTTTCGTCTACGATACCCGCTTTGATACTCATGCCGCCGATATCTACCCCAATATAATAAGCCATAAATCTTCTCTCCTTTTGTTGCTTTTCTTTTATTGTACCCTATTTCCGTAAAAATGTCAACAAGCCAAAGGCTTGGCGCACTTTGTGAGAATAACACTGATTCCCTATGAAAGGTGTGCTATTCCTT
>DCGI01000100.1:5886-28683 GCA_002315475.1 Christensenella sp. UBA1782
CTATGAAAGGTGTGCTATTCCTTGTTAAGTTTAATAGTATCCTAAAAGCTTTTTTGCCAAAGGCTTGGCGAACCATGTAAGAATAGCACTTATTTCCTATGAAAGGTGTGCTATTCCTTGTTAAGTTTAATAGTATCCTAAATGTTATTCTTGCCAAAGGCTTGGCGCACTGTGTAAGAATAGCACTTATCCTCTATGAAAGGTGTGCTATTCCTTGTTAAGTTTAATAGTATCCTAAATGTTATTCTTGCCAAAGGCTTGACGCACTTTGTGAGAATAACCCCTATCCCCTATGAACGGTGTGCAATTCCTTGTTAGGTTTAATAATATTCCTTGTTAAGTTTGGGAATACCCCGATAGTTTTTTCTTGAAGGAAATAAAAACCTTGCTTAGAGAAGCGATGAAAGTTTAGGGAAAGCATTGCATTTCGGTTTTTTTTAGTATATACTGTTTCTATCAAAAGAAAGGAAGTATTTTTATGACACTTTTAGAGCCGAGTTGGTTGGGCGTTTGGTTGCCCGTTCTTTGTTTGGTTGCGATAGGATTATTGCAGCTTGCTTACTTTTTTGTTTTTACCGGCTGGAAAGTACCGTTCGTCGTCGTGACGTTGGTACTGCATACGGCTGCCGTTTTCGGCTTTGCCGTTTGGGTGGGAGCGGCGTTTACCGTTTGGACGAATAAACTTTTCCTGTTTGCCGCCCTATACGCCGCCCTTCTTACCCTTCTTGCTTTGCCCGTGTCCTTCTTTATCACGCGCAAAACCATTTCTTTTACGGGTTTTTATTACTTTGCCGCATCCACGGACGTCGTTTTACTGACCACTTTGGTATTCACGTTGCTTCGTTTACAAAACGTGACGCCTACGCAAACATTGATGACGATGGCGGGCGTTTTGATACCCGTTGTTTTTATCGTCTGTATGGTGATTTTGTATTTCGTCGTGCCGGATGCTTTTCTGTTGCCGCAGAAGAAATTTCAACCCGTTGCCGACACCCTTCCGGACGGGAACGGAAAGAAAATCAAAGTCGTTCTCCTTACGGGGCAATCCAATGCTTCGGGTTCCACCCGTTGCGTATTTTTGCAAAAAACCGCTCCCGAAAAATACCCCCTCTATCGACAAGGCTTCCGTAACGTTTGGATTCATTATTATAACGATAACGGCTATTGGCTATCCAAAGGGTTTGTAAACGCCAAACTCGGACAAGGGGGAAGAAAAGGCTTTTTCGGCCCCGAATTGGGCATGGCGGAAGTTTTTGCCGAAAAGCGTCCCGACGAAGATATTTACATCATCAAATACGCTTGGGGGGGGAGCACCATGCACACGCAATGGCTTTCTCCCTCTTCCGCAAAAGCCGAGGGCAGAAAAACGGGGGACTTATACACCGCTTTTATTACCTTTACACGCCAAACGCTCGAATACTTAGAGAAAAAGGGATACCAACCCGAAGTCATCGCAAACTGTTGGATGCAGGGCGAAGGCGATGCTTTTCCGAAACAAGCCGATTTCTATAAAAAACGCACCGAGACCTACGTGAAAGATACCGTTTTCGACCTTGCAAAGTACATTCCCGACGGCAAAATGGTTTTTGTCGACGCCGCCATATCGGACAGCAAGCTCGATAACGGCAAATACATTTGGCCGGAATACGTCAAAATAAACGCCGTCAAAAAAGAATTGGCGTCCGAAATGGGCGGCATCTATTTAGATACCGTCGCCGAAAAACTCTCCTGCGATACCGAACCCAACGGAGAATATCACACGCCCAAACAGGTAGACCACGCCCATTACGACTCCCTCAGTGCCGTTAAGCTCGGTCGTATGTTCGGCGAAGCCGTCCTCTCGATTCTACGGGAGAAAGCATGAAGTTCTCAGCTCAAAAAGCCACGCAGAAAATCGAATGGAATGCTCGTAAATTGGTGCGGTTACAAAATGCGTTTTACGCTAAGTCGTTTCATTTACTTCGTATGCCTTTCCGTACCCGTCTGGAGTCGTTAAACGAAAGACTTTTTGCCCGTGCTTACAAAAAGGTGGGTTGTCTGCAAGCGGAAGGCTTCGTAAGTAAAGAGCCGCTCCCTTTCGAAAGACGTTTCGAAGGTGTCCAAACCGAAATCAAAATCGGTCAGGCTTGGGCAAAAGAAGTTTTTGACTGTGCATGGATGCACGTCACCGGAATCTTACCCGAAGCAAACGGGAAAGAACTCGCCTTCCTCCTTGACGTAGGGGGAGAAGGTCTTGTTTATGACAAGAACGGCAATCCCAAACAAGGCATCACCGACTATTCCAGTTTTTTCTGTTACACGCTCGGCTTGCCCTTCAAAAAATACGTTTGCATAGACGGATTGGTCGACGGCAATACCGTTGACTTTTACATAGATTGCGGTGCCAACGACCTTTTCGGAAATTTCCCCGACAAGTGCGTTCCGTCCCAACTCGACGTCGTGGAAGTGTATCCCGAAATTCGTGGCTTATACTATGATATTTCGGTTCTGCTTGCCGCCCATGACGTTAATAAAAAAAGCAAACACTTCGATGACGCTTATAAAACCGTTCGTTCCGTTTTGACGCACGCCCACCTTCTGACCGAAGAACAAGCCCGGGTTTGTCGAAACAAGCTTCGCCCCTTTCTCGAAAGGAAAAGTCAAGACGATTTTTGCTTCTACGCCATGGGGCACGCGCATATTGACCTTGCTTGGGAATGGCCGATTCGGGAAACCATACGGAAGGGAGGAAGAACCTTTTCTTCGCAAATCATGAATTTGGAGCGGTATCCTTTTGCCTATTTCGGAGCAGGGCAGGCACAACTGTATCAATGGATAAAAGAGTATTATCCCACCCTTTTCGAAAAGGTAAAAGACCTCCACCGTCAAGGTCGATGGGAACTGCAGGGAGCTACTTGGGTAGAATCCGACACCAACATGATTTCGGGAGAATCCATGCTTCGGCAGTTTTATTACGGCAAAAAATTCTTTTCCGAAGAATTCGGCGAAGAAGTAAAGCTGCTTTGGCTTCCCGACACCTTCGGGTACAGTGCCTGTCTTCCCGCCGTCATGAAGTTATCCGGCGTCGATTATTTTCTGACCTGTCGATTGGGATACAACAAGGCGAAAAAGTTTCCTTCCGTTTTCCGCTGGGAAGGTTTGGACGACTCGACCGTTCTCGTGCATTACGTTCCCGACCGAGTATATAACAGTCCCGCTACCCCCTATTTTCTGAATGAAGGAAAAGTTCGTTTTACCGAGAAAGCCGTTTGCAACGAAGCCGTCAATCTGTACGGAATCGGCGACGGAGGGGGCGGTCCGGGTTTTGAACATCTCGAAAGAATCATGCGGGAACGGGACGTATTCGGCATACCCAAAGTCAAGCCGAGCAAAGTACTCGACTATTTCCGTACCGTCGACAACGGCGCCGCCTACAAGCGTCACAAGGGAGAACTCTATCTCGAACAATTTCGAGGTACCTACACCACCCATTCCAAAGTCAAGTATTACAACCGAAAAATAGAAATCGCCCTGCAAAACTATGAGTGGCTCGCCGCCATGCAAGGGACAGAAGAATTACCGATTTCGTTAGCCGAAACGGAGGATATTTGGAAAGAAGTCCTCCTGTACCAATTCCACGACGTCCTGCCCGGTTCTTCGATTAACAGGGTATACGATGAATGTGAACCTCGCTACGCTTTGCTTTGGAACCGTCTGCAAGAAGGCATCGTCGCTTTGGCAAATCGTCTCGGCGGTGTCGTCAATCTGACGCCTTTCTTTATCAAGAAACCCGTAAAAATCGGTACGGAATGGAAATACCTTTCCATTCCCCCTTACGGAACCGCAGAACCGTCGGCAACGCCCGCCCTTACCTCGTTTTCGGCACGTTGCGGTGCGAATTTTATTGAAAACGATTGCGTCAAGGTCGTTTTTAAGGCAGGCAAAATCCTTTCCTTATTCGATAAAAAGTCGGGGAAAGAATTGATATGCGGCGGCAAAGGAAACGAATTCTTATCCTATCGGGACTACGGAAACTGTTGGACGATTCGACCGAAGAGTTACGCCTTAGCCCGAAAACAGAAGGCACGTTGCCTTTCTTTCCGCACCTACGTCGACGGGGCGAAAGCGTCTGCCGAAATCGTATATCGAATCGGGAAAAGTACCGTCCGTCAAGAAGTCGTCATCTTGGACGGAGAACGTTGCCTTCGATTCGACTCTACCATAGACTACCGCGAAAAGAACAACGTTTTGCGAGTTTGTTTCCCCGTCGCCGTTCGGTCGAACGAAGCCTCGTACCAACTCCAATACGGGCATATCGCAAGAAGTACGCACGACAAAACCGCCGAAGAAAAAGCGATGTTCGAAGTGCCTTGTCAAAAATTCTTCGACCTGTCCGACGGACAAATCGGTATTTCGTTCTTAAACGACTGCAAGTACGGATGCCGTTGTAAAAACGGAAAAATGTATCTTACTCTTTTCCGTTCTCCCTTAGGCGGCCCGAGCCACAACGTCGACAGAGGCGAACACACCTTCTCGTACGGGCTGTTTATTCACGACGGAAACCTTTCTTCGGAAACCTATCGTGCCGCATACGAATTCAACAATCCGTTACTTATTACCTCTGTTTCGGGCACCCAAAGTTCTTTTTATACGACAGATAATGAAAACGTCGTTTTAGACGGCGTCCAAACTTTGCCGACCGGACTTGCTTTACGTTTTTATAACGCATCGGCTACCGAACAGGAAGCAAACGTCACTTTTGCAAAGCATACCTGCGTCGCCCGAATTGACCTGTTCGGCAACGCGCTCGCACCCCATAACGGCTCGCTGCGTTTACCGCCGTTCGGGATTATCAACCTGTTGGTTCAACCCGTTTGATACCTCGTTTTGCGTTTGGGGGATGCGTTTGCTCCATGCGTTGTGCCGACTTCGCATGATTCCGATAGACAAATCGAAAAAATCGAAGTATAATAGAGTTATGGAAAAAACAAACGTCATGCGCATTTTGGAGCAGAAGAAGATACCGTTTATACCGCACGAAGTCGAAGGAAACCCGACCGACGGTATGACCGTCGCTACCCTTCTCAACGCTCCCGCCTATTCGGTTTTCAAAACGTTGGTTACGGTGGGGAGCGACCTAAACCATTATGTTTTCGTGGTACCTGTTTCCGAAACGCTCGACCTCAAAAAAGGTGCCAAAGCCATGGGCGTGAAAAGCATAGCCATGTTAAAACAAAAAGAGCTTTTTCCTTTGACGGGATACGTTCACGGCGGATGTTCTCCCATCGGCATGAAAAAGCCTTTCAAAACCTGTATCGACGAAACCGCTCAACTATGCGACACGATTTTTTTCAGTGCGGGAAAAATCGGCTATCAAATCGAAACGGAACCGAACCTTTTGACGGCTGCTTTCGATTTCTTTTATGCGGACGTAACCGTAGGAGGATAAACCATGGACGAACTGTTACAAAGAATTAACGAACTGGCTCGCAAGCAACGGGAAATCGGATTGAGCGAGGAGGAAAAAATCGAACAAGCCGAGCTCCGTAAAAAGTATTTGGAACGTTTCCGCAGCTCTTTTGTTGCGCAGTTGGAAAACACGTATATCGTCGACGAAACGGGAAAAACCAAGTTTACCGAATACAAAAAAGGAAAAAAATGACACCGAAACGGGTTTCTTGTTCCTTACGGAAACCATTAAGCTTTTTTTATCGTTGACAGTCACGCGTGCGTATGATATTATATATATACTTATGAGCAAAAAAAGGACGATCGGTGACAAGAAAACGCTTTCTCCTACCGCACGATTTTTTCGGCGGTTTTGGTATTGGTTTGTCACCGTTCCCGTCTTGATTGCCGTATCGGTGGTTTGGCTTTATTTCTTGGGCGTTTTTGAAGATACGAGAACCAAAAAAGTTACCCTTTCCACGTCCTCTCCCGAAAGCATCTTTTTATTACCGGAAAATCTTTTCCGCTTTTTCGTAACGGCAAGCGACGGTTCTTCGATTACTTATTCTTCTTCCGATGAAAACGTAGCCGAAGTGAGCGAAGAAGGTATCGTTTATACCCATTCACCCGGCACTTGCGACATATACGCAAAAGCCGCCGACCAATCCGTCCGTCTGAGCGTCATCGTTTCTCGCTATGCGATAAAATGGTTCAAAGTCGCAGGTGACACCTTTACGGACGACGACATTTTAAGCGCCATTCCCGATTTGGAAGGTGTCGTCACAGGCTACACGCCCGGCGAAAGTTACGACTGCTACACCACATTTCAAAACGAACAGACAGTCGGTTCTTCGTATAGGATTAACGGCATCGGTTCTTCGCCGATATGGGACGATTACACCTATTTTGCCATAACGCTCTACGGCATGGAGTCTTACGTAGATCCCGTTTACGGCGATATGTACCGAACCGTCAGTTTGGGAGAAATACTGGTCTACGTTTTTGCCGAAGAAGACGCCAGAGATACCGCTCAAACCAATTACGATTTGCAACATCAACGGGAAGCTCTCGAACCCATGAACACCTTTGCCAAGGAAATAGACCTTACCTGTCTATCGGTTATCGACGTTTTGTCCGAAATCGTTCCCGAATTCGTCGACGTCACGACAAGCGGTTTGGTGTCTTTCTATTTGGAAGATTGTTCCGTTTCGTACACCGTAAAACAATCGGGAAAGCTTGTCGTCAGCTCCAAATGCACCTGCTACATTCGCGTATACATCGGAGAAACGTTATATAACCGATATCGACTGAACGTCAACCCCATAGAAGTTTCGGAATCCTATTCGCTGCAAGACTTCATTACGGTAGACTCTTTGCGGGAGAAAGCTCCGAACGACGTGGCTTCTTTTTCCGCTTCCGACAAGCGGTTGATTCCGCAATACGAAGGAGGCAACCTTATCGGCTTTATCGCAAACGAGCTTGCCGATCCGGGTACGCTGTTTATTCTCGGAAAAGACTCGGGAGATCACTTGATTTTCCGTTCCAAAATTGCCATATACGAAAAAATCGACTACGATGAGGAGGTAGAATGATGCGTAAAGTATTCTATCCGATTACAATCCTTGCCCTTTTGTTTTCCCTATTCTTGCCGACATCGGTTTCTGCCGCTTTCGCCGAAGAAACAGGCGGCGTCGATCCGGACGATATCGACCGCGTGGTATTCGATATCGAGTATATCAATACGGACGAAGACGAAACCTCCGTTTTTGATCGGGACTCCTACTACGACGCCCACAAGGACGATATCCACGAGGTGATCGTTCCCTACGGTATTCAGGTCAATATCATGGCTCGTTTGGACGATAACGACGCAGAAAACGACACAAGTCTGTACGATGACGTTTACCTCTATTCACAATGGTATTATCGTGAAAATGAAGATACTTCTTGGAAGGCAATGGAAAAAAAGACCGCTTTGACAAAGATTTCTCAAATCGTTTCCCAAGTCAACGAAAGCGGTTTTTATCGCCTTTCGGTTACTGCCGTCCAGTATATGGGAAAAAAGATTTCGGTTTCCTTCCAAGCGGAGACCTCCGTCTTGATAAATCCTTGTACGCTTACCGTTACTTATCAAGATTTTCACCCCGTTTATAACGGAAATCAACAAGAAATTCCTTACACGATAGAAGGTGTGTTGAACGACGACGACGCACTTTGCTTCCCCGTCTACGATAACTCTCCGACCGATGCGGGGACGTATACCGTTTATATGAAAGCCTATAACGAGAACTACACCTTCGACGAAGACACCACCAAGCAGTACACCATCGCCAAAGCGCCCTTAACCGTTTCGGTGGAAGACGTCATAACCCCCGCCGACACTTACTACGCCATCAAAATCCTCTACAGCGGTTTTTGCGGGCAGGATAACGAAGAGTCGCTCGAATACGTGCCTTATATGGATGACGGGTGTTACTCCTATTTTTCGGTAGGAAGTTACGAAATCAAAGCTACGGGGCCCGCCACCGATAACAATTACGAAATCGAATACGTCAGCGGATACGTTAAAGTCAGTCCTTCCACGTTGAGCGGCAGCAAAGCCGTTGGCTTTACGGGAAAAGCCGAAGGCTTCTTCTCCCCCGAATCCTCCATCACCGTTCGTCAAGAAAACCCGCCCGTCAACATGAGCGTCATCGATTCTTATGCCGTCACACTGAGCGGAGAGTCTTATAACGACAGTTATACGCTTACCATGAAAGACATTGACTTGACGAATGTCAAAATCCTAAACGTCTGCTATATCGCAAAAGACGGCACCAAACAAAAGTTGGAAAAATACACGTACGACCGCGAAAAACAGGTATTAACGGTTACCCTCAAAACGCCTGCCGACGGAAAAGCACAGACGGACGGGTATATCGTCGTTTATCATAATTGGTGGTGGATTATTATCCCTTCCGCCGTACTTGTGGTCGTTATCCTCGCCGTCATTATCTTCCATAAGAAAGACCACGATAAATTCAAACTTGCTCACTTGATTTACGGCTCGGCAAAATTTGAAGCGGATAAATATCGCAAAATGATCGGAGAAGTGGTCGAAGAAGACGAAAGCCATATCGACTATCCTTATTAAAAACCGTTTTTAAGAACAAAAACCGATTCTATCAACAAAAGGCATCTCGTCCGAGATGCCTTTCTGTTTTCGGAAGGTGGGCATGGGAGGGAACTCTTTTTCAAAAAGAGTTCCCTCCCACCCCGCTCTTTTTCTCAAAAGAAAGCCGGAATCCACACTTTCATATCGCTTTCTCCACGATTGGCGAAGGCGAAATACGGAATGAAGCGCAAAGACGTTTTTTCGGCGGCTTCTTCGTTTCCGTAGGTCGAAGACATGGAAAGTCGGTACCCCTCCACTATTATATCGGGCAAAGCCGTCAAACCTTTTGCAAGAGAACACACACTTTCCTGCTTGACTGCGAGGGTATCCAAGCATCCGTTATCCACCCCTTCCACGCAATAGACGACGGGGCCGTAACAAAGTGCCAAAGCGTTCCGATTCTGCACGCATAACGGATTACAACGCACGAAACAGGGTTGCATTTCTAAAGAAAGCGTACAATCGAAGTCGCTTTCTTCTATCGGGAAATAGCCGTTTTCCGCTACGATATTTCGTTCTTCCCCGTTGACGATAACCTTATATCGTTTACACCAAGACGGTATTCTTACCCATAGTTTTTTAGAAAGGTTTTTCCCCGTTATCCGAACGATTCCGTCGGCGGGATAGTTTGTGACGATGTCTATGTACCCCTCTCCCGAGGTATACCGACTGCCGATAAACTGATGCAAATACAAGTTTTCCGCATCTTCGGTATAGAGATAATCCCCTACCGAAGCAATCGTCCTCGTAACGTTCGGCGGGCAACAACTGCAAGAGAACACTTCTACCCTTTGGGTAATCGGCAAGCGTTCCTTATGCGGATTGGAAGTATTCTTATGCGGTTCCGCCAAACGGATTTCCAAAGGATTTTCATAAAAGAATTTCTTTCCGTCCAAAGAAGTGGACGACAAAAGGGTGTTATACAGGACGCTTTCCACCGTATCGGCATAGCGAACGTCCCGCTCGGCAAGTAACATTCTTTGCGAAAACAGGAGTAACGCAATCGCCGCACAACTCTCGGAATACGCCGTCTTGTTCGGCAAGTCGTAGGGTACCGTAAAGCACTCGCCAACGTAGTCGCTTCCTACGCCGCCCGTAATATACGTTTTCGTTACAATATCTTGATAAAGGGTTTTGCAAGTGTCGAAAAGTTCCCGTTCTCGGTTGATTCTTGCCATATCCGCCATAGCGGAATATAAATAGAGTGCCCGCACGCAATGCCCTACCGCTTCGGTTTGTTCTCGAATGGGTACGTGGCTTTGCGTTTGGCGTTGATTACAAGCCGAATATATGGGTTTATCCTTCGTTCTTCCCCTTTTTTCCAAAAAGAATTCCGCCATTTCTTTGCAGGTTTCCTTCTCGGTCAACTCGTACATTTTCCAAAGAGCCAGTTCTATTTCTTCATGACCGGGCGTAGTAAAACCGGTATTGCCTTGGACGATAAAACGTTTTCGAATGTAGCTCAGGTATTTTTCCGCCGCCTTCAAAAGAGCGTCTTTCCCCGTCGCTTTATAATAGGCGACCGCCGCCTCCGCCAAGTGTCCCGCACAGTAAAGTTCGTGATTGTTACGGTTCAAAAACGGAATTCGGAAAAAATGTCGTTGATAGTACGAGTTCAAATAGCCGTTCGGCGCTTGCAAAGCAACGAATTGCGCTATCACCGCATCGGCAAGTTTTTCGAGTTCGGCATATTTTTCACGATTATCGTCCAAAACATACGCCACCGATTCCAACCATTTTGCGGTATCGCTGTCATAGAAAATATGAGAACGGACGAAAGGGTTTTTCCAAAGAGGATTGATTACGGCAAAACGATGGGTATCGGAAAAACGGTCGTAAACCGCTCGGACGGTTACGTCGGCGTTTAATCGTTGACGTTCCTGCCAAAAGCCATTGGTTACTTTTACCGCTTTATGAGAAATTGCTTGCATTTTTAGCTCCTTTTTGTTGATTTCTTCACAATAAACTATTCTATATTATTTTCTCTTTTTCAAAGAAAACTGCGTTTTTGCCCCTACTTGGTCACTGATTTCTCCGATAGCAATAAAACTGTTCGAGTCAATTTTCAGTACGATGTCTTTCAACTTCGGTAACTCAAAGCGATTACATACGATATATAATACCTTTTTTTCTTCTTGCGAATAGTATCCGTACCCGTCCAAAATCGTAATACCTCTCCCGAACGCTTCGGATACCGCTTGACTGACTTCGTCCACCTTTTGCGTAATAATGAAAGCCGATTTTCCCTTGTCCAAGCCTTCCACCACAAAGTCTACGCTTTTGATGCCGACCATATACGTTACGACGGAATACAAAGGCAGTTCCCATGCGGTAACGCCTTCCTGCACCGCTTCCGGTCGAATATATCGATACATAATGCCGGCAAAGATAAAGATAATGCAGTTATATATCATCACAAAAGTTCCTACACTGATACCCAGTTTTTTATGGAACAGCACCGCCATAACTTCGATGCCGTCCATAGCACCGCCGAACCGAATAGTCAGTCCCGAGCCGATACCCGACAAAATTCCACCGAAAATACTACATAAAAAAACGTTATTGCCGACGAGCGGAGAGCCGTCCGCCTCGAACAACGCAGGGAAAAGATAGGCAAAACCAGAATAAACGGCAATGGCAAAAATCGAATAAATCGAAAAAGTCAAACCCATTTTTTTATGCCCGACGATAAAAAACGGTAAATTCAGCACCAACAAAAATACCGATAACGGCACAATACCGCTCGTCAAGACCGAGAACACGAAGGACGTACCCGAAATGCCGCCGTCAATTAAATTGACGGGTGTCAAAAATAAAGTCACGCCGCTCGCATTGATAAAACCGGCAAGAAACAACAAAAGAAAGTTCTTCGGTTGTAACTTCCGTAATTCGCTACGAATTTTTCCGCTTTTTTTACGTTCGGAAACACGTTTCCGAACCTCCTCGTCGATGCTCGAAAGAAGGTTTTGNNNCCTCCTCGTCGAGCATCGACGAGGTGCGGGCGTCGTTTGTTTCTCGAAAGAAGGTTTTGCCCTTCTTTCGGTCGAAACAAACGACGCCCTCCCACGCCCCTTCTTCGTTTACGCAAACCAGTACCGCACCCTTCTTTTTATACTTTTCCAATGCGGGATAATTCGTAAGTACCTCACCCTCTATTCTTTCAAAAAAACGTATCATACTTATTGCCCTCCGTATTCTTTCGCAACGGCTTCCAATAAAGCCTTATGTTTTTGATAACTTTCCGCTTTGACAAAAACGGGAATTTCCTCCATTGCCACGTTCAAAAGTTCGGTTGTCTTCCCTTTGTATTTTTCCCCCGTAAAAATATGAATCCATTCCCCTTCGGGAAAATAAACCGAACGAGAGGTTAGATAGGATAATACGGGTGCCACCAAAAAATCATCTCCGAGCATATATTCGTCGTCAATATCCCATACCTTTTCGTCGTCCCAATAGGACAACGCCAAGTGCCGCATAATCGGTATCCCCGTTTCGGTGGCGTTTTTACCAGTTTCTTCCAAATACGGCCGTAACAATTCATGGATATTCATATATTTACGATAAAGTGCTTTTGTTTCTTCGTCATAGTCATACGGGCGTTTCACGTTGCCGTGCGTTTGCACGTTGGCGGTAAACGCCGTCATTTCGGTCGCCCGAATAAACGTCTTTTTATCGTCACAAAACGTCCCCGTAACGTACCCTGCCATATCGTAACTCGTAAACGGCACACCCGAAAGCCCGAGCGAAAGCACCCCTTTGAGCTGAGCAGCCACACATTGGATTTCCCTTCTTTGGTCGCCCATCCATATATAGGGATAGCGTTGCGAACCGATTCCGCCGCCCCGTACGAAAAGCATATAGCCGCTTTCTTTTTCGGACATTTTGTCAGCGAGCAAAGAGGTGTAGACAGAGGGATACCAATGATGCGCCCCACTCGTCGTACCGTCTGCAAATTCCAATTCGTAATAGTCGGGGAACAACTCGCAAAAGTCTACTTTCATGCCGTCCACGTCGTATTCGTTCATCAACGTATCAAAAATTTCTTCAAAAACCAATGCACGCACCGCTTCGTTGGTAATATCAAAGTATTGCGACGGAGAGGGATTGGGATTATCCAAAGGGTTATCGCTCATCGCCTGCGGCAAATAGGTGTTTCCGTCCGGCGTATGAACGAATAGTTCGTCTTCCGATAAATCGGTTTCATATTTCAAATAATAGTTTTTACCCATCGAAATATAAATCATCAGTTTTTTGCCGATAGAATGTACGTAATCCGATACTTCACGAAGTCCTTCGAGATTGTTCGTGTCAAAGCCTTCTATAATAACGGCTTCCCAAGGGAACCCCTCTTTTTCCATATTTTCCGCCATAGCCTTGACGCCCTCCAAATTCATGAATTCGGGTGCATAGCGGCACACGACGGTACCATAGCTCCAAGAGGCAGGCTCGTCGGCAAATCCCGTCAACGTCGAATAGCCGTACAACACCCGACTCGGTTCGGTGGTAGCATAGACGTATAAATCGCAAGGGGTGTCGGATAAAGTAAACTGCCAGGTGTTTTTAGGCACTTCGTACGAATCGATATCGACGTACATTCTTTCATAACGATTCATAAACAGTCCCGAACCGCGCGACGATAGGAACAACGGAATCGGCAAATAACTGTTCCCTTCCGTTTCACACATTTTATCGATGGCGTTGATATATATCTGTTTACCGCGCTGGTTGACGGTATTGAATCGCTGTCCCCCGCCCCAAACCGCTTCCGATTTGTTTAGGCTTCCTCTTATGATTGTTTGGTTACCGATTTTCCCGATTGACGTTATTTCGGAAAGCACTTTTCCCTCGCCCGAATAAAAGCGAAGCTTCATCGGATTCTTTTCGATAACGACATACGAGTCGTCCACGCTCGTCACCGTACAACTTTTCCCTTCCCGCAAGAACAAGTCTTTTTTCTCCGTCTTGTTCTCCTCGTTCAAGTACCGGTTTAACAATTCCGCCGCTCCGTAGTCGTCTATCAAGCCGTTTGTATCGGTCTGCAATCGCCAACCGCCGTTCCCCGTATAACTCAGTATACACACCGTCGCTACGCCGCTACAATCGGTGGTAAACGAAACCGTTTTGCCGACAAGGGAAATTTCGGTAGATATATACGCCGTAGAGATTTCTTTATATCGATCTCGGTGGATATAGTTATAAAACGCCCAATCGCTCGCCATGTAGGTGCAGAAACTACCGAGTAGTATCCACGCCACCGCCTGCACGACGGCATTCTTTTCTTTTCGGACTATGCGGATTTGCAACCAAACAAACAACAAAAACTGCGTCGCGACAATAAAACAAACGGAGACATTCAAAACCTTTCCCGACGCATAGCCGTTATACAGTATACTGTTTAGAACCGTCAGTCCGTATATCGAACCAACGCAGACCAAACCGTAAAAAACCGAAAGAAGCAAAAACACCCAAAGTTTTTTCTTGCCGTAAAAAAAATGCAAGAATACCGTCAAACCGGTTCCGATAAAGACCGCCGCGCTCAATAGGTACATTGTCGTAAAATCGGAACCCCAGTCCACAATGATTCCGAACAAATACCGTAAACACAAGAATACCCCCGTCAGCAAAACGACGGACGCTAAAGATACGGCAAGATTCTTTCCTATTTTTTTATTTATCATAATATTATTATAATACTATATCATATACAAAAAAGCAATACTTCTCGACCATTTCGGAGTGTTAAGAATTTGTTGGCAATCCTCAAAATGAGGACAGCCATCGTGATAATATTTTCATAAACCTTTTTGAAAAAGCCGACTAACACAATATGACGAATTCGAAACAGAATAAGAACTCTCTTTTTCTATTTTCATATTTCACTGTTATGTCCGTGCTTATTAAAGGAGTATGAACACATTGTGACAATTACCGTCATCCCCGATGAGGAGCTTTTTTGTACTATTTACTTCTCACGCATAACCCTGTCTTTTCCAATCTTTTCCCTAAAAAAATCCGGCGTTTATGCAACGCCGGAAAAACCGAATGCTGGAATATGTAGCACCTGTTTTTAGAATATAATTTTAGTTAAAATAGAGGGTTTTATCGCATCGCCAATTCGAGAACGTATTACCCGTAAAACCCATAAACCCATGAAAAATAACGTGTATTTCATAGACGCATGTAATTTCAATTCTATCGATGGCATCGATGTCCCTAAAGGTATACGAGCTATTTATGAGAGTAAAATCGTCGTTTACTCCCATATTATTTAAGAAGTGATTGCCACTGCAGCCGCTATCCGAACTGCCGTCTTTGTAATAGACTTTATAATAGTATACACCTCTTTTTACCTCACCGTTAAAACTCGTATCTTTCACTCTGCCGTTATACCCGTCGGAAGAAATCCATGCTTTGTAAGCACCGCTACCGGAAATTTGGGTTAAAGCAATATCTTCTACGTCCTGAATCACCTTAAAACCAAGCCGGAACTTATCTTTATCAACGACTATAAATTTAGAGTCTCCTTGATAACAACCTTCTAAAAAAACATCGACAACGTGTTTATCGATTTCGTCACGAACCACACTATTTGAACACTGATCAGCCGTATTATAACCGTTATTATCATTACAATTTACCGGTGTCATTTCGATATCGTATCGTTTGGCTTGATAAATGGTTTTTGTTGGTTTCGTCAGCGATTCGATAACCGAAAGGTCAAAATCCAGTTTTGTATCCGAAGCACTTTGCGATAATGTGTAAATATCCTCAACATAAACAAGAGCACGATTAGAAGAATACACAATCGGAAGTACGTCATAAAAATACTCACCGGTTTTCACGTCATACAATACGGCTTCATAAACGTCCACGATTCCCAATAGCATATAGTAATAATCGCCTTTCGGTGAATCCGCCGTAAACTTATAGCTAACACTCTGTTTGCTTGTGTTGGCATTTTGAGAAGCTTTCGTCGTCGATTCCTTTGTAGAATCGGAATAAGATTCCGACTTGCTGAGAGATACCTTCCCCGTTACGGAAAGGTTGGATTTTTCGCTCGATTTCAGTCCTTTCCACTCGATTCCTTTGTCTATTCCTTTATTATAAGTACCCTCGACGGAAAGAGCGTTATTTACGGTGGAAGAATTCTGCGTAATTTTTTCCGCAAAATTTTGAATAGATGTGGAAGTGGTTGTTGAGGATTCAAAGCTCAAAACTGTTTCCACGCCCTGAAAAGGGTTATACTCCCCCGCATCTAACGGAACATTATATAACCTTCCCAAATTAAAAAAGTAATACCAAGTGTTTTCATCCCGATATGACGAATACCCCGTTTCATAACCGACATTCGGCACTGCCTTAATAGAAACACCGAAAACGTCTCTGGATTCGCCGTTATCGTTATTGATAACTGTGGTAATTTTTCCCGAAATAACCTTTTCGGTAGAACCTTTTTCCTCTTCTTGTTCTTGATCTTCCGGCTGTTCGCCTCCACCGTCCTTTGGCAGAAAGAAACTGCAAGACATAATCGAAAAGCTTAACGTTACAAGCAACAGTACGATTGCTATTTTTTTCATACATACCTCCTTAATTTTGTCTTTTTTTATCATTATATACGAGGATTCCTCGTATGTCAACAATTTTACGAATTTTTTTCGTAATATTAGCATATGGATACTAAAATACAATTATCAATTGCTAAAAAAATCAAGGAAATTCGGCAGGAAAACAACCTAAATCAAAGTGATTTTGGGAAAAAGTTATATGTTTCGCAAGACACGATATCTTTATGGGAGACGGGAAAAACTTTACCGAATGCAGAACAAATATACAGTATATGTAGTTTATTTTCAGTATCGGCAGATTATCTTTTGTGTTTATCCGATTGACTTTTCCTATACCTTTTATCATCTTTTGTAACAATCGTTTGTAGAAAAAGTTATATTTATAAGAAAAACCATCCTTTCTAAAGCGTAAAACGCTCTTTACAAACGATTTGATTTTTGTTATACTTATGAAGGAAGAAAAACCGAAGTGTTTTTCAAAAGAGTGTTTTTGCATTTTGCATACGCATAAAGGAGGAAAAATGATAGGTGCCGTTATCGGAGATATTGTAGGAAGCCGTTACGAATTTGATGAACAAAAAGGGAGACCGAAGGATTTTCGACTGTTTACCCCGAATTGCCGTTTTACCGATGACACGCTCATGACGCTCGCTGTCGCCAAAACCTTAATCATCTGTCGGGGACAGTATTCCGACATAACCGAAGTAACCATTCGGAATATGGTCGACATCGCAACCCCGTATCCCAACATCGGTTGGGGCTATAACTTCCACCGTTGGATTTTTTTAGACAAACGTCACCAACCCTACCAAAGCTACGGAAACGGCTCGGGCATGCGTATTTCTCCCGTCGGTTGGGTGGCAAAGAGCGAGAAAGACGTTATTTTTCTGAACCAAAAAATTTCCGAAGTATCGCATAATCACCCCGAAGGAATCAAGGGCGGAGAAGCCATTGCGATGGGGGTGTATTTGGCAAGAACGGGAGCCACCAAAGAGGAAATTCGAAACAGACTTTCCGTCTACTATCCGCAACTACTCGACAAAAATTTTTCCTACGAAAAACTGCATGGCGTGTACGGCTATGACGACCGTGGCGACTGGGTAACCTGTCAACACAGCGTCCCGCAAGCCATCGTATGTTTCCTGGATTCGGTATCTTTCGAAGACGCCGTCCGTAACGCCGTGTCCTTAGGCGGTGACTCCGACACCATCGGAGCCATGACGGGTAGTATCGCCGAAGCTTTTTATGGTGCGCCCGAAGAATTCCGAGAGGCAGCTTTGTCGTATCTGCCGGTAAAACTGCAAGGCATCGTGCACGCTTTCGATTCTATAAAACTACCGAAAGCGTAGATTTTATTATCCCGAATTTACCTATTAAGGAGTCTAAACGTACACATGAAGGATTCTTCTTTTCTCATTCGCAACGGCACGACCGAAGAAGAAACATGGGATCGGCAACGTGCTTTTTCTCTTGAAAAAGACGTCGCCGCCTCGTTTGAAATATCGACAAGCCGACACACTCTGTCGGACGGTACGCCTGCTTTTCGCATCCTCAATCTGACCGACATACATTACAGTCACGACCGAAAAAACTTACCGAAAAGTTTGACTATGCTTCGGAATTTGATTCAAGCTACCAAACCCGATTTGATTACGTTGACGGGGGATCAGATTTCCTTTTACGAGGACAAAGAAAAGTACCTCACCGAGCTATGCGTTTTTCTCGATTCCTTCGGTATTCCTTGGGCTCCCCTACTCGGCAACCACGAAGGTTTTACCGAAGAAGCTCGTATCGACGTCGGCAATTTCTATTTGGAAAATCATTTTCAAAACGTCATTTTCCGCAAGAACGACAGACGGCTCGGCGTCGGAAACTACGTCATCGTTTTTACCTTTCAAGGACGCATCGTTCATTCACTTTTTATGGTGGACAGTCACACCGACAGGGTGTATCCGAACGGTCAAAAGGACTACGATTTTATTGGACAACCGCAATTCGATTGGTACCGCTGGGCTTGCGAAGGTATCGCAAAAGAGAGCGGTTCTCCCGTCCCCTCTTCTTGTTTTTTACACATCCCGCCCGTAGAATATCTTTACGCTTGGCAAGGGTATAAAAAAGGACTATACGAAGGCATCAACGCCAACAACGAACCCGTTTGCTGCCCTCTCCACAAAGGAAAACCGCCCTATAATAACGGTTTCTTCGAGCATATTCGTTCTTTAGGCACCCGTCTTATCCTTTGCGGTCACGACCATACCAACACCGCCGATATCGTCTACAAGGACGTCACTTTGGCGTACAGTATGTGCAGTCGCAGAAACCGCTATTGTAACGGGCGTATGCCGGCAGGCACCACCGTATCCCTTTTACCCGACGGAACCTTCACCCTGCAAAACTACGTTTGCCGTCATCGGTTTCGGATACTTCCCGTTAAAAATCTCGGTAGATTTTACGCATTCCTTCGAAAACTTAAAAAATAGGAGATACTATTATGAAACTCATCACCCCAAACAATCACATCGTCCTGCTAACCGAAGATTCTCTGTATCTGCTGGACACAGGTTCCCCGTTTTCCGGTAGATTCGACGGAAAAGACATCGTCCTCTACGAAAAAAGCTACAAAACCAATCCCATTCTACAGGCAACGCTTTCGCCCGATGCCGTCACGAAACTGACAGGCATCAAAGTGGACGGACTTATCGGTATGGACGTTTTGACCGACACAAACGGATTTATCGTAGACTACGATAACCAATCCATCTCTTTGGATATCCATCGTCAATCCGACAAGTCCCTTCCTTCCGTCGATATCACTTTGCAAAATTTATTTGGTTCACAGTACGTTTCGGCAGACGGTCTTTCCTTGAACGGCGTTCCTATGCAAGGGAAGGTAGTCATCGATACGGGTGCTTATATCTCCTATATTCACCCTCGATACCTGTCCGAAGGACGCAAAACCGATTCCTTTTTTTCGGACTACAATCCCATTCTCGGCAACATAAACGGCTATTTTTATACCGGCACGCTCGGCACGACAAACGGTACCCTCTGTGCCGACTCTCTTTTCGCAAAAATTCCGGAACAGTGCGCATCGCTCTTCGACGGCATTATCGGCATCGACAAAATTTCCACGCACTATATAGAACTCAATCTGCAAGACGGTAAAATCTATTATCGATAATCTTTTTTTAGAACAGCAATCTCTTGTCGAAAGGCAAGAGATTGTTTTTGGAAACGCTTGACAAGTAAACAAACGTTTACTATACTATCGGCTAACAAACGTTTACCAAATACGGAAAAATCTATTATGACCACGAAAGAAAAAATTTTATTCACCACCCTTCATTTTACCGAGGGAGTGGAACGTTTCTTCTCGTCCCTTTTTTCCCGCATGATGCAAGAAAAATATTTAACGGCGGACGATCCGACTTTTTTGGCGTTTGAATTTGTCGCACCCGTTTCCGAATTGGTACATTTATGCGACCGAGAACCCCAAAAAGAGAAAGAATGTCTGCACAAAGCCGAGTGGCACGTAGACCGCTTTGTTTCGTTGCACGCCAAAAACGTATGATTTCGGAGGATACTTTATGAAAAAGAAGAAAAATACAGCAAGAATACTCTTATTGTTTTGGACGGCGTTTATCGGTTTCGGAGCGGTTGCGGGGAGTTTAGGAATGTTGCTCGACAGAAGCGGGCATGCACTCGGCATGGACGGAATGTTGCCGTATTTTCAAGTGCTTCCTTTTGCCGACGTCCTTTTCCGTGATTTCCTTTTTTCGGGGATTGCTTTATTGCTTGTCAACGGCGTAACCAACTTGCTTTCATTCGGTTTACTGCTTGCCCGCAAAAAAATCGGAATCGTACTCGGCACCGTTTTCGGCGTCACTTTGATGCTTTGGATTTGTATTCAGTTTTATATTTTTCCGGCTAATTTCCTTTCTACGGCTTATTTTATTTTCGGCTTTTTGCAAACCGTTTGCGGCTATACCGCTTGGGTACGCTACAAACAACAACGATTCCGATTCGATGCAAGTAAATACTGCCGTATCGGAAAAAATCCTCGTGCTTTGGTGGTGTACTTTTCTCGGGAAGGTTATACCGAAAAAGCGGCTTACGAAGAAGCCGACAAAACGGGTGCCGAAGTCTACGCCGTAAAAACCACCGAAAAAATTGACGGCAATCTCGGTTTTTTATGGTGCGGACGCTTCGGGACGGAACGGAAACCCATGCCTATCGAAAAAGTTTCCGTCGATTGGAAAAAGTACGACGCGGTAACGATTTTTACTCCCGTCTGGGTATTCTCATTGGCGGCACCCGTTCGGGAATTCTGCAAGCAGGCGAGCGGAAAAATAAAAAACGTCCGTTTGGTTTGCGTCCATTTCACAAAAGGCAAATACACCGGCGTGCGAAAAGAATGTGAAGCCCTGTTGCAATCGAATATCGACGACTACGAAAACAGAATTTGCCGATTCGGGGAGATAAAAAAATGAAAAAATCGTTTGTGTTTTTTTTGACAATTTTCCTTTGCTTTGCTTGCGTTTCTTGTCGAGAAACCGAAACGGGGAAAAACAATCTTACCGTAAACTGCATAATACAAGAAACGGAAACTTCGGTTTTTTCCTCGTACGATTTGTTCCGAGGAACACGCGTTTATTCGGTTACCGTAGGAGAAACACCTATTCGTCTTTTCGTCGAAATATTGACGAAAGACGGAGATTTGGGCGTTTCCGTCATGCGGAACGATACGTCCGAGTATTCCGGAAACGCCCTCCCCACTTCCGCTTTTTCCGTTTTGCTGACGGAAAGCGGAAGCTATACGATTACGGTAAAGGCAAACAATCATCAAGGAAGCTATACCTTCTCCCGGCAGGAGGAAAAACCGTGATTTCGCTTGCGAGCTTGGAAAGAATCCGATGCAAGGAAGGTAGCACCCGAAAACTTAAAAACCGTCATTCGACAACCCGTTCGGAAACTTCCGTAGAAAAGAAAGTCATACGCTCCCGAACAAAAATACGCCGTTTGGGTTCCCGTACACATGGAATAGGAAGTATATACTTTATGAAGAAACAATTATCCGAAATGACTTTACAAGAACTTTGGGAACTGTTCCCGATCTTTTTAGTACCGCATAAAAAGGTATGGGGCGACTATTACCGAGAGGCGGAAGCGGCACTGAAAAAAATTCTTCCTACCGAGATTTTTCGCATCGAACATATCGGAAGTACGGCTATCGGTACCATCATGGCGAAAGATATCGTCGATATTCTTTTGGAGGTAAAACCGAACGTGTCGGTATCGGACGTTGCCGAAAAAGCGGAGCAAATCGGTTTTATTCGTATGTCGCAAAGTCCGGACAGAATCTCTTTGAATTTCGGTTATACGCCCGACGGTTTTGCCGAGAAGGTATTTCATCTGCATCTACGGCGAGCGGGGGATAACGACGAACTCTACTTTCGAGATTATTTAATCGACCATCCCGACGTAGCCTGCGCGTATGAATCTTTGAAAATATCGTTATGGAAACAATTTGAACACGACCGAGACGGTTATACCGAGGCGAAAAGCGACTTCATCCGCACCCAAACGACACTGGCTCGGAGCTTCTACCGAAATCGGTATTCCTTCGACGAAACCAATTAAAAAAACATTTCAAAACTTTTCGGAAATTTTTACAAAAAACGCTTGACTCTCCCCTTCGGGTAGCGTTTATAGTGTAGCAGCAAGGAGGAAAAATGTTAAAAATCGGTGAGTTCAGTAAAGTTGCCAAAACCACGATAAAAACCCTTCGTTTTTACGACCGGGAGGGACTTTTTAAGCCGCAAAAAATTGACGAAAACGGCTACCGTTATTACGGTATCGAACAGTTACATACCCTTTTGTACATCGTGGAACTTCGCAAACTCGGTTTATCCGTCAAAGACGTACGGTTGATTTTGGAGGGAAAACATAAGCAAGAAATATTAAGCGCGCACTTGCAAAAACTATATCTGCAAAAGAAAACGACGGAAGACAATATCCTTACCTTGCAAAATATGTTATGCAAAGGAGTCAGTATGAGAGAATACAAAATTATTGAAAAAACGGTTCCGGATTACAACGTTTATTACCGCCACGGAACCATTCCTACCATGGACGAACTTTTTAATTTCGTTTTAGAAGCGGGAGAGGAAGTCCGAAAATACAACCCGCAACTGGAATGTGAAGAATATTGCTTCATTACCTACACCGCCAAAGAGTACCGCCAAACCAATGTGGAATTGGAATACGTGGAAGCGGTGAAGTCGCCCGTCCGAGAAAGCGAAAATATAAAAAGCAAATTTTTACGGGGCGGAAAATTCGTCACCGTCGCACACAAAGGAAGCTATTCCGAACTTTCGCAAGCATATGCTTTCGTTTTGGAGTACGTCCAGACCAACGGTCTGACAATCAACGGCGACCTTCGAGAAGTTTATATCGACGGTTGTTGGAACAAAGACGACGAAAACGACTACTTGACCGAAATTCAAGTGCCGATCGCCTAACGAACAAAACGTCGCTCCCGCTTTTTATTTTGGCAAAAGCGGGATGCACTCGGGGAGGAACCCTTTTTATCGGGTATACGTTGCTCGGGGAAGGAACCCTTTTTATCGCGTATAAGCTGCTCGGGGAAGG
>DCGI01000100.1:28764-47056 GCA_002315475.1 Christensenella sp. UBA1782
GCTGCTCGGGGAAGGAACCCTTTTTAAGAAAAAGGTTATCCTTCCCCGAACCCCTTCTTTCCCAAAACTTTTACTTTTTTTTGAGTTTTGCGGAAAGGAACCCTTTTTGGGAAAAAGGTTTTCCTCTCCGCACCTCTCTTTCCAAAAACTTTTAAGAGTCAAAAACCGTATTGCCTTACCCCCTTCGTCAAAAGACTTTTCAAGGAAAATACACCTATCAAAGGTGAGAAAAGCTATTCTTGCACACCGGCTCAAGCGTCACGCTTGCTTTTTGAAAAAGGGTGTAAAAAGGAATCGGATTTTATAAAAGTTAGGGTTTGACAATATAATGATTCTATTGTACAATAAAGGAAAGAATTTTTTCTTATAAGGAAAAACCGATGAAAAAAGAATCTTTCCGTATTCTATGGAAACATTTTGCAACAAGCGTTTTACGAAGACCTCTGCAACCTTTTCTGTTGGTCTTTACCATTCTTATTGCCGTTTCCGTATCCATTACCGCCTTAAACACCAAAGATTTTTCCTATGCGGAAAAAAATGCGACCAAAAAAGCTTTATACGGAAAAGCCAACGTACAAGTCAACGTCAACGACGAAGAATCTTCCCGCTTTATTTTTACTTCCGAAGTAAGGAGACTTTTGACCGAAGGGGAAAAATCCTGCGGATTGATTTATATGCCGACCTATGTAAACGACGAGGCTTTTTCTTTTTGCATCATCACCGATTTTTCCGATTTTTGTTCCGTTTACGACGTGAACTTTTATCAAATCCGAGAGCTCACCGAAGAAACCAAAGAGAATTCCGTTCTGCTTTCTTATGATTTTGCACAAGAAAACAATATCAAAGTTGGGGACACCGTAAAAATTAAACTGTACGATACGCTGCTTGACTATGTGGTGGAAGGTCTTTCCGTTCAACCTTTTATGTATCAATACGACGTCATGGTCGATATTTCGGGGATAGAACGGCTTTTATCGTCGAACCTTTATCTCTTTTTGGACGGAACGGATAATTACCCCTGCAGTGAGGTTTTGATTTATTCCGAAGTTCCTTATCAAACCAAAGAAAACCTGAAAAACGGTTTATTTGCTCATCAGGTACAATCCGTGCGGGACAGAACCATCGTTGCCAGCTCGGTAGAAACCATTATGGTGATCGTCATCTTGCTCCTCGTCCTTTTCTCGGCGTTGACGATTTTCGTCGTCTTTTCCATTTTGAACGCCCAAAGGCAAGAGGAAAACGCCTTGTTGTTCGGCGTCGGAGCAAGACCGTACATGCTGACGCTCGGCAATATGACGGAAGCCTTCGTATACTGGGTTTTCGGCGGCATCTTAGGGGTTTTGTCGTCCGTCCCTCTGTCGGATTTGATGCTTCGATACGTCGGTTATGCCTTCGCCGAGAATAGCATGAATATTCAAAACGTCGGGTTGATACTCGCCGTCATGTTGGTTACCGTAGAATTCGATATTTGTTTACATTCCTTCGTTACCGCCCTGCAAAAACGGCTCGAACGAAAACATAAAAACAAAAACAAGCATAAAAACGACTTCAAAACCGTCATTTTTGCCGTTGCTATCGCCATTGTGTACATCATTTTGATGTCGATATCGGCTTTCTCAAAATTATCCGAAAAAAAAGTAATCGGCTATATCACGCTCGTACTGAATATTCTGCTTTTGTTCTGCGTTTCCAAAGTGACTTTTCCCACAGCCTTTCAAAGAATCGCAAAAAAATGCCGAAAATCCGTCATTTTGCGATATGCGACGAAGAATATTTCGGTCGTCGAAAGTAACGCCAATACGGCGGGCATCTTCGGACTGTTCGGTGTGCTCGCCACCGTTTTGATTCTTTTTATCGTATTGCTCAATACGATGACCTTGGATATGCGTCAAATGATACAGGGAGATTACCTCGTCAGCGGTGCCATGTCCAAAGGCATCGAAAACCTTGAAAACGACGAAAAAGTCCGGTTGCTCGGTTGGATTTATAACGGAAACGTTCGCCTCAACAATGAAAGAACAACGGACGGATTCGGCATCGATTCCGCCGAAGTCTTCGGCGGCGAAGCTATCGGAATCAAGCAAATTCCGCAAGAAGGCGAAGTCGCCATATCTTCTTCCGTTTTGAAAAAAATGGGATTTAAGGTGGGCGACGTTATTCCCGTAACGATAGAACAACATACGCTTTCCATGCGAATCTGTTGCGAAGTGCGTTGTAACTACAATATCGTCCTTTTCAATACGAACTATTTGGATTTTGTCGAACCGTCGTTTTTGGCTGTCGCACCGAAGGAAGGGGTTACCGTACAAGAACTCTATCAAGCCGTTTCCGAGGACTTGGCTCTGCAAAACGCCACCGTTCTGCCCACCTCCTTCATGGTGGAAAATCGTGTCAAAAGCAACGATATCTTCCAAAAAACCATTATATTCCACGCTGTCTTTTTAACCGTCTTTTCCTGCATCGGCTTGTTTAACAGTCTTCTTTCTTCTTATCGCTCGAGAAGGGAAGAGTTTGCCTGTTATCTTGCGGCAGGCATGACGCCGAAATCGGTCAGAAAGTTGATTGCGACGGAAATTCTATCGACCTTTGCGTTCGGCGTCCTCTTGTTTTTGGTATTTATCGGCATTACGTTTTGGACGGTTTATCGGCTCTGTATTTCCGTTTGGTTGGATTACAGTATCATTTTTTAACGGAACTTCCGCCTTATCCGCAGAGGAATATTGCCGCTTGGCTTCGGGAAAAGAATCAAGAAGGTATTTCCGACGAAAACAGACGATAAAATTCGGAATTGGTTACGACGATCACGTTTTCATCGCTCGCTATTTTTTCAATCAACGTTTCAAACGTGTCCCACGCGTCAAAAGCATCCAATTCGTAGCCGTGCAACCAAACATAAAAAAGCATATTTTTCGTACAATCCGCTTGTAAAAAGGTATCGGCGAGTTGTAAAACGTTTCCGTCGAGAGCGGAAGCGGTAGGATACCACCGCAAAAAACGTTTCGGCAATTCGAACGTTCCCGTAGCGGTCGTACAACGGGCAAACCGAATCGAAGTCTTTTCCGCCACCGTCCGTACACTCTCGTCGTCAACGGCACTGTCTCCGCCCGGCCATGCCATACCGACGGGGATAATTCCCGTCATTTTCGCAATATGTCTTACGTCTTTCTTGATTTCCGAAATCCGTTCCCGTTCCCGAAGGTCTTTCATGGAAGGGTGCGTATAGGTATGGCAAGCGACGTCCATACCTTCGTAAACGCCGTTTTGGATTTCTTCTTTCGTCCAGCGTTTATGCGTGACTTCCACCCCTATCGTCTTGCTCAGCATATCCGAAATATCCTCTCCGAGCAATCCGGAATTGATAAAAAACGTTCCTTTGACGTGATACTTTTTCAGTATTTCGATAATGCGGGCGTCCTGCGTAATGCCGTCGTCGCAGGATATGGTAAAGTACTTTCGGGGCGTTCCGTCCCGTACGATACCGGAATCCGTCCCCGCCTCCGTCTTCGGCATACACCCGAAAAGGTTAAAACCCATCAGCATGCACAAACCCACCGCAACAAAAACCTTCTTTTTCACAGACCTCTCCTTTTTGGCAACGGCGTCAACGGCTCTTTTTTAGGATGTTGACGCCGAAAACCGTTCCAGTAAATTATATATAGTATAGCATATCCCCGTTTTCCATGCAAATCTTTATTTTTCTATTCTTTTTTCAGCAATTCTATGGTATACTGTTCTTACATATCTGTAGGGACGGTCTATGAAATACATTCGAAAAAGCGTTATTCTGATTCTTCTTGCGTCGATTCTGTTCTGGTTCGGTTGCACACCGAAAAAAACCGGCAGAACCGTTTTATCGCTCGATGAGATTTTCGGCGAAATCGACGACGTCGACTTGTTTTTCGGAAACGACGCATCCATCGTTTCCCTCCAAAACAGGCTTTTTGAATCTTTCAGCCACATCGAAGGGAGCACTCCGCTCGTTTACAAATTCGGAAATGAAGCGACCTATTTCGAATGGGTTGCCGAAAAAATACTCTTTACTTCGGATACCGTCTACAAAGAGGAATTAAAGCAAAAAATACGGGAATACCCCCAAACGGAAACGGGCTATCTTTGGTCGTGGACGACCTCGACTTGGTGGCCGACGGGAGAAGGCGATATGCACTACGACGGTATTTTCCGATACGTTTCTGCCGTCGCCGACATCGTTCGCTATGAAAACTCTTCTTCCTTTTTAGAAGCTTCTTGCACGAGCGGTTCGACCGGCGGTCTGAACGCCGCCTACGGAAAAACGGTCTACCAAAAATGCGACCTTGCCATAAACTACGCCATTCGGTATCTTCATGGCGAGGACGGCGTCATTCATCTGACGGAAGACTCCATGTATCTTTTGGACGGTATCACCCGTATCGACGAAAAGAACGGTCGCTTTTTGTGGAACAACACCGGAAAAGCAAACAGTTCTTCTTCGAATTATTGGGATAACCATTGTTTCGGGGGTTACGATGCCTACGAAACCATGCTCTTTTATCACGCTCTGCAAGATATGGCGGATATAGAAACACTGTACGGGTATCCCCAAAAAGCACGGGAATACAAACGGCTCGGTGACCTTGTTCATCAAAAATTCGACGAATACTTTTGGAACGAAGAATCGGGCAGATATATCGACTGTATCGACGAAGACGGAAACGAAATCGATTTCGGCTTCACCTTTCTCAACACCGAAGCTCTCAGCTACGGCTTGGGCAACGCCGAAAAAGCCGATTGTATTTTTTCTTGGTTGGACGGCACGCGTATCGTTTCGGGCGATACCGTTACGGGAAAAGAAATTTTTGACTATACGAGAATCCTGAACTCCGATAAAAAATGGTACAATATCGTTAAAAAAGAGTTCTATCTTGCACCCGTTTCCAACACGAAAGCCATCGAAAGCCGTCAAACCGACGAGGGATATTGGTGGAACGATTTGGAAGGCAATATCACCGTCGACGCCCAAAGCGGAAACGCCTCCTACGGGCATCACTTGGAGAACGGCGGGTATATTTTTTATACCGTTTATTATGAGTTTCTCGCAAGAGCAAAATACCAAACCGCCGACAAAATTGCCGAGCGTTATGCACAAATCGCCGAAGTCTACGACTACAACCGTCTAAACTCCGACGTAGGCGGTTGGATAGAGGGACTTTGCGGAGAGTTTCCCGAAAGCGGACTGAATTATATGTCGTTTCTGTACGCTTTGATGGGCGTGGACGTCCGATTGGGCACCCTCTGCATTACGCCGAATCTACCCGAAACCTGTTCTTTGCTCGGCGTTCGGGAGTTTTGCTACGCATCACAAACCTTGACGGTCATGACTGCGAAAAACGGCTTCGCCGTACAAGCGCGAGAAGGTACCCTTTCCGTTCCTCTTTCCTTCCGTTCCGCACCCGAAAAAACGTATACCGTCCGAACCTATATCGCCGAAGGCGTCCTTCTAAACGAAACCGAACAATCTTTCAGGGAAGAATCCGTTGTTTCTCTTTCCTATGAAAATGATGCCAAAACGGTAGTGGTATCTTGGTAAAAACTAAAAAATACAACCAAAAGGAGAAAAATACTATGGTCAGTTTATCGCTTATCGAATTACAAACATTACCCACACCGGAAGAAACGAATCCTTCCTATGCCGCAGATTATCGTTCCTTTACCGACCAACGGCATATTCATTCGTTCGTGCGTGCCGTTGGGAGTTCCGCACATATCAACGACGTCACCACCGAACTGAACAAAGGACTGTACAACTTCAAAACGAAGTATACCATCCTTTTTTTGTATGATTTTCTCAACGATGACGATAGTTTTTCTTTTATCAAAACCTACGGCGGAAACCTACATACCCGTTCTTCTGCCGGTATTACCGTTTTGACGTACTTTACACCCGATATGGCGGACTCTTGGCCAAACGTCCTTTATCGGGAAGGTATAGGCAAGGCACCCGTCGACACCGATAAGACGCTGCGTATTATTCGGGATTTACAAAAAGCATACGGGGTAAAAACCATGCCGACGATGGTGGTCATCCACACCGACGAAGAAGGCAACGAAGAATCCTTCAACCTCGACTTGTCCTCCTGCCCGAAAGACGGTACCATAACGATTTTCAGAAACGTCATAGACATCCTTACCGATTATTGCGACGAAGATTTTTCCGTCCTTGCCCAAAAAATATGCGGTAGCGATTCTTTGTCCAAAAAAAATACGATGGATTCCATTAACACGTTTAACTACGTACACGACCTTATTAAAAAGAAAGCCAAAGCTACGGGCGTCCAGTACACGCAATTCGACTTGGCAGCCGAAATGCGGATTTCCGTCCGCAACTTGCGAAACAAACGCAACAATAATACTTTTGAGCGGGACGAGTGTTTTTATTTGGCTCTCCGTTTTGAAATCTCCGTACAAGACTTGAACGAATTGTTGCGACTCAACAACCAAAACGAACTCGGTATGAGCGGACGAGACGGTATCATCATGCGCTGCCTATTCAACCGAACCGACGTATACGAAACGAACAATCAACTGGTATCGCTCGGCTACAAGGGTATTCTTCGACAGGACAGAGAATAACCCCCCACCCTCACCACAAAAAACAAAAGGATTGCGAAAAACAATCCTTTTTTTTTGGAATCGGCAACGTTTTTGCCGATACAGACCGAAAAAAAACGTTATACTAACCTTGCAAATAACGAACAAGGAGAAATTTCAACATGAAAGAATTTGACAACATCATCGGCTACGAATCGGTCAAGAACGAACTTTACCAAATCATCGACATTTTTAAGAACCAAGAAACGTACAAAAAAATGGGTGCCAAACTGCCCCGAGGCGTCCTGCTCTACGGCAATCCGGGCATGGGAAAAACCATGCTGGCGCAAGCACTTATCGAAGCGTGCGGCGTAAAATCCTTCCTTCTCAAAAAGAAAAAGGACAACAGGGATTCTCTCCAAGAAATATCCGACACTTTCGATGCGGCAGCCAAAGAGAAAGCGGCGATTATTTTAATCGACGACATCGACAAGTTCTGTGAAGTCGACGACATCGACGTCGACGACGAGGCTTTCGTCGCCATGCAAACCGGTATCGACAGTCTGAAAAACAAAAATGTTTTGGTAGTCGCCACCGCCAACAATTACCGCAGACTTCCCGACTCTTTGAGAAGGAACGGAAGATTCGACAGAAAAATCGGACTGAAGAGTCCCACGAACGAAGACGCCCGAAAAATCATCGAGTTTTACATGAAAACCAAAAAAGTAAACGAAAACATTAACTACGAAGACGTAGCCAAAATGATTAGTTATACCTCTTGCGCCGATTTGGAAACCATTCTGAACGAGAGTGCCATCTATGCCGCCTATCAAAGAAAAGACAGTATCGATATCGACGACGTCGTCAAGGCATTCCTCCGCAACGAGTATAACGTTTCGGACGACGACCTGCAATGCAACAAAGAAGACATCGAAGCGGTCGCTTTGCACGAAGCGGGGCACGTAGCCATGGCCGAAATCCTGAAAGAAGGAAGCGTGGGCTTCGTCTGCATACAACCGTCGAGCAAGGGAAAAACCGAAGGTTTCACCCATCTCTGCAACGAGCTGAAAAGAAGACCGGAGAACGTTTTGATTGCTCTCGGCGGCAAAGTTGCGGTCGAATTGTTCTACGAGGGCAGATGTGCCAGCGGCTGTCAAAGCGACCTCGAAAGAGCGGCTACCATGCTCCGCGACGGTATCAGCGAAAGCGGCACTTGCGGAATCGGTATGTTGGACGTCGCCAACCATCGTTTCCCGAACACTTCGGAATCCCTGAACGCAAGAAACGAGGCGGTCACGCAAGCGGAATTGGAACGGCACCTGTTCCTCGCAAAAACCATCCTCTTGAACAACAAGGAATTCGTCAAAAAACTTTCCGAAAAGTTACGGACGAAACGCACCCTTCTGTTTTCCGAAATCCGAGAAATTCGGAAAACGGTCACCGTCACCGAAACGGAGATTAACTAATTCCCAAACGGTGTAGCTATACTCCATAGTTGCGCCGTACAAGAATACGTAGGTTTCTCCCCAAAAGACGCCTCTGCAAGAATATAATATTTCCCGTCCGAATACCCTTCGTAAAACGGTCGCAACGTGTTTATTCCCGATACGGGATCGTATCGCATCCCCCTCTTTCCCGCCCCTTTTCGGCAAATCCACATTTTTATATGCCGCCTTTCAAAAGGGTATCCAAGGCGCATTTTCCAAAATCACGTTGCGATCGGATACGGCAAACATCAGCATTTCTTCGTCCGTGCGACGGTCGTTATTTTCTCGTTTCGGATTCTAATCTACCCCGAGAAACAACCACAAAAACACGCGTCCTTGCAAAAACCACCGTTCTCTGCGGTGGTTTTTTCGTTTTTGCAAGCTACTCGATACGCATCGCCGAAAAACTTTTTGCAAGAAAAGGGATTTTCGGCAAACCGTATAGTATAGCACAAACCGAGCGTCCTGAAAAAATAACGTTTTTTTGAGGATGTCCACATTAAAAATACGAGTTTTTGAGGATTTCGGAATAAAAAATGCGTTTTTTTGAGGATTTGAAAAACGTGGTATACTTTATGAAAAAAACGGGAGGGAACTATGCAACCGATTGTAGATATGCACGCCCACGTCGTTCCGCTCGTCGACGACGGTGCGACAAGCTTGCGAGAGTCCTTAGCCATGTTACGACTTTCGGCTTCACAAGGGGTAACCGACGTCTTCTGCACGTCGCACAGCGGATACCGCATACGGGACGGGGAACGCTACCGAGAACAATTTTGGCGTTTACAAAAGGCGGTTCTTGCCGAAAGAATCCGTATATCCTTACATACGGGGTGCGAAATACTGACCGAATTACGGTATTCCAAAGAGCTTTTTAACGGTATCGACAAAAAAATATTTGACACTTTGGACAATAGCAGGTATCCTTTAATAGAGTTCTATAGCGATATTGCGCCCGACGAAGCCCTTTCTATCGTACAAAGAATTGTCGCAAGAGGCTATCATCCCGTCCTTGCGCATCCGGAAAGGAACGAAAATCTTTCCGTCGATACGGCGGAACGACTGATACTTGCGGGAGCTTTGCTACAAGTCAACGCATACAGTTTCGTCGAAGAACCCGACCTTGCGATACGGGAGAGAGCAAGAAAACTCTTGCAACGAGGCTGCGTACATTTTATCGGTTCGGACGCACACCGTTTAAGCCACCGTCCCCCGCGCCTTTCGGCGGGAGCTGCATACGTCCTCCGTAATACCGACAAAACCACCGCCGAAAATATATTGTTCGGCAACGCTCAAAATCTACTACACGTTTAGGAAATACAATAAAAAGAGGAGAGATAACAAATGAATAACAAAGTAAAATCGGTCATGATAGGTCATGCGGTAGGCGATGCGGTAGGCGTACCCGTAGAATTCACACCCCGAGAAGAATTGGACGACGAACCCGTCGTCGATATGGAAGAATACGGAACCTATTCCATGCCGAAAGGCTCTTGGTCGGACGACACCAGTATGGCTTTATGCGCATTGGACGCCTTTGACGAAAACAAACTGAACTTTGACAAAGTGATGCGGAATTTCGCTCTGTGGTATGACAAAGACGAATACACGCCGACGGGCGTCATGTTCGACGTCGGGAACACTTGCAGCACCGCCATCGAAAACTATACCAAATATCGACTTTCTTGGAAAGAGTGCGGGCAGGAAAACGAGTACGGCAACGGGAACGGTTCGCTTATGAGAATACACCCTTTCGTGCTGTATACCTATCGTTTAGAAACCGATATACGGACAAAAATCGACATCGTAGAGCTTGCTTCGGCATTGACGCACGCCCATCAACGTGCCAAGACAGCTTGCGGTATCTATGCTTTTATTCTGTGGGAATTACTCGACAACCCCACCAAAGAAGCCGTAAACGTCGGTTTACAAAAGGGAAAAGAATACTATCGAAACAACTCTCAGTACTCCCACTACGCACGTTTATTCGACGCAAACTTTCTTCATACCCGTCGAGAAGACATCAAAAGCGGAGGATACGTCGTGGACACGATAGAAGCGGCTATCTGGTGTTTGCTTACCACCGATACCTACCGAGACTGTATTCTGAAAGCCGTCAATTTAGGGGACGATACCGATACGGTAGCCGCCATTGCGGGAGGGCTTGCCGGTGCTTTGTACGGCTATGAGGGCATCCCGCAAGCGTGGAGAGACGCCCTCCTAAGACGACAATATATCGAAGAACTGTGCGATAAACACTTACCTTTCTGACGGGTAACTTAGCCGATACGGTAGTCGAACGGAGATTTTTCGACCGCATTGGCTCCGGCAGAACGAAGGATGAACGATAAGAAGATTGACACGAAGGTAATGCCGCCGAACGCAAAAGCCCACCAATAGGTACGTAAAATATAGAGATATTGGTCTTCTATGGTCAGTGTGGCAGTCTTATCGGGAATCAGATTGTAGTTTTCTTCATCACCGTAGAAATGTGCCACGACGGTGTATTTTCCGATTTCGGAAAAACCGTTGCTTTCGTATTCCACGTATACCCCTTCGGGCAACTCGCCTTTAACGGCAACCGAATACTCCGAACCGTCGCAGGGATAGGTTTTATCGTTCAAGAAGACTTTGTCAAGGTTGTAGGTGGCTTTGTCGATAGTAAACTCGACCGTCTGCTCTATACCGGTGTATTCTTCTTCGGCTTCGACGTAGGCTTTCATGACGTAGGTACCGGCATGTGTCGGGACGATTTCGGAATAGGTACTTTCGTTCTTTTTTGCATAGAGGTACTTGACCGTACCGTATTTTGCATCGGATTCGGGGGCGTTTGCCGACGTACCGTACACCCAGTTTTGAATCGACAACGAAAGGAACTCGTTGACTTCCTGCACGACTTTCGTTTGAATGCCAATCGCCAACGTGCCGAAAGATTGAACGGTAAGAAGTACGTACGTTTTCGAACCTGTCGTTTGTATCGAGAAGAACTGTTTTTCGCTATGGGCAAATTCTTGTTTCGGGAGCTTTACCGAAGTTTCTCCCTCGTTATCGTACAAATAAATAACGATGTCATCGGTCGTACCGTTCCGTTGGATCAGACCTTCGTAGACGTCGTCGGGCACTTCCAACTTGATGGTAATCGGTTCTTCCAGTGCGTTCAAACTCTTGGTTTCTTCACTGACTTTGCCGTTTTCGTCGACCGTTTCCACTTTTTGCGTCAACGAAATATCGTAAAAACGGGATAACTCTTGATCGTATTTTTCTTCGGAAACCCTCTTGTTTAACAATTCTTTAACCGATTCTTCGGTTTCTTCGGAAGTGGTAAGAATGACGGTGGTGGTTTGATTGCTTTCGGTTTCGGCGGCAAACTGTTCCAAATCGTCACTACGAGCTTGTCCGTTTATTTGCGTATTAACGGATTTTTGCACCAAAACCACTTCTTTTTCGACGTTTTTACCGTCTACTTCCACCGTAAAGTTTCTTTCGATTTGCTTGTTATCCAACGTAAACGAGGCTTTTAGGGTATATAAACCGTACGGGACTTTCTTAAAGGAAAGTGGTTGTTCGTCCAAAATACTTCCTTCGTATTTCGTTCCGTCATCGTTCGTCATGGTCAAGAAAATATCGGTGAGTTTGTTGCCGGATTCGTCAACGGCGGTAACGGTGACGTTTCCGATAGAACGATACACCGCCGTCAGCGTTTCGGCATGGGTAAAGTAATACTCGGGTACCGTTCCGTCTTTATAGGGGAAGAACACGCCGCTTTCGGTGTTAAAGCCGAGAAGTTCTCGCTCGTCTTCGGGTATTTCTCCCAGCGTTTCGCCTGCAAGCACGCAGGGACGATAATAGGCAACCGCCACGTTTTCGGCGTTCCAATAGACGGTAACGGGAATCTTCTCTACCGTTCTGTCGACGGTAAAGGTTCTTTTTTCGTCCCCGAAAACGACCGAAGCCGTCATCGTAAAGTTCTTTTCGGCGTCTTCGTACGTAATAACGGCGTTCACCGTCTGCACGAGCTCGGGATAACGGAGTGCCGTAAACGAAGCCTCCGCCGAGTACTCCCCTTTCTTGGTAGTCAGCCACGTCCAAACGGGTTCGTCATAGACGTTACCTTCGTACGTGGCGGCACCCTTCATTTTCCTGTCGGTAAAGCTCTTACCTTCTATGGTTACGCTCGCATAGTAATAGGTAAATACGTCTTCATCCTCCGAACGAATCTCGGGTGTTTTTTCGGTGACGAAATCGCACCGAGAACAGGTGATTTCGACTTGTGCGGTGTAATCGCGTTGCCACGTGAAAGCCGCTTTGTAATCGTGTCCGAGAGGATTTGCGAAGGAATATTCTTCGATTTCTCCGCAAACGCATACGGCGGTATATATCGCGCTTTCGGTACAGGTCGCTTCGTGCAACAATCTCGTCGCATCGCCGTTATGCTCCGAAAAGCCGTGTGCAACGGTAAAGGTGAACGTTACGTCGTCCGTCGTATTGTCCGACCAAACGTAATTTCCGTCGGCTAAAGATACGACGACTTCTTGACTGCCCGCTTCGGTGCGGACGTTATTCTTTACCGTATAGCCTTCTCCGACCGCTACGGTATAGATTTGTTCTGCTCCGGTACAAGAAAAGACGGTATCGTCTCCCGCAGGTTTTTGCACCTCTTTTCTATCCACTTTATAATACTTTTTGGCGGAAGACTTCTCTACGGCAAAGTCGGTATTTTCGTGCGTGGCAACAAACGTATATAATCCCGCCCCGCAGAATGTCTTGCCGTCCGACTCCGACACGAGCAATTCTCGCTCTTCTTCGCCGTCCCGATAATACGCCCGAGGTAGGTCAAAGACGGTACCGTCATAAAGGAAAGATTTTTCTTCCCAAACGGCGGTCACCGCTTTGGGTTGTATCTCCCAAGAAAGGTCTGCCAAACGCACTTCGTTATAGTTACCTTTGTCATAGTCGAACGCAACCGAAGCGGTGTACTTACCGGCGTGCGTTTTTTCGTTATTTGCATAGGTTGCCGTAACTCCATCGGGGATACCCGAAACGGAAACGGACTTCCTTTCTCCGTCAAACGTAAAGAGGGTATCGGTCGTCCAAGCGAGTGCCGAAAGGTCAAAAGAGGCTTTCTTAATAATAAAGCTCAGTTGCTTTTCGATACCCGTATAATTTGCCGTCCCGTTTACCGAATACAGAATGGTATAGGTTCCCGCATGGGTGGGTTCGGTTTCCGTAAACTCTTCTTCGGTATCGGCTTTCTTATAAAGATACCGTACCGAACCGAACAAAGAAAGGGCAGTCGGCAATAAACTTTCTCCGTAGGTAATCGACGCAATTTTCGGTTCTTTCGTCCATGTGTTTTTCGCTTGCAAGATGGAATACGAAAGGACGGCGGAGGGAGCGTCGGTATTCTTCCACGCACAGTCTTCGCTGTAAAGCGTGAGCGTTACGCCGTACGAACCCACGTCGATACCGCCGTTATTTTCGGTGATACCGTAGTATTTCCCGAGATAGCTATCGGAAAGCGTAGGCGTCAGCAAAGAACCCGTATAATACAAGTCTTGTAACGAAGGTTCGGTCAAAACCAATTTTTGTACGGTGAAATTGTATTCTAAATCGTTATAGCTTTCATCGTCCCAATAGTAGTTTACGTTATCGATAAGGGATACCACGACGCATTGCGAACCGGCCTGCGTACGTTTATCGGAAGTAACGGTATATCGCTCCTTATCGGTATTCTTGGAGAAGGTGTAGGTGATTTCTTTGCCCGAATAGGTATAAGTCTCGGTGCTTGCCGTAGGCTTGGTAACAAAACAAGGTAAAATGGCGTAGTCGTGCGTTCTTACGGTAGGCAAGGCGTAATTTGCGTTGGAAAGCGAAAGAACCGATGCGGTATAGTTCCCGACCGTCGTGCCTTTTCCCGACAGTACGAGATTACAGCTATCGTCGTTATAGACAAATATCGTACAAACGGGGAGTTGTGCCTTGCCGTTATAACGAAGTACCTTTTCGTCCCACGTCAAAGTCGTCACGAAAGGTTCTACGGTGAGGACGCCCTGCACGAAGGTAACGGCATAATTATTGCTTTCGTATCCGGCGGGCGTAATGGTATACGTTCCGATTTTCCCGTATTGCGTATAGTCGAACGAAATGGTCGGCTCTCCTTGTAAAACCTCTTGATTTTCTCCGATGACAAAGCCTTCGAATTCCACACCGTCACAAGCGGGTTCCTGTCCGTAGACGATGGTCTTATCTATGGCGGTAATCGTCAAATCCTTCCTTCGGACGGTAAACTGTTTTTGCTTGCTCCCCGTAAAGTTACCTTGGGCGGTAATCGTCAAGACGTAGTCACCGGCATCCTTGTATTCGTTATCGCTGATTTCGTACGTGACGTCCAAGCCGTCGATGACCGCAGAAACAATCGTCTGTTTTTGTTTTACACCGTTGTAAATCAATTCTTCCCCGAGCGTTATTTCGCATTTCGAAACGTCTTTCGGCAAAATGTTCCACGTCTGCGTCAAGGTTCCCGTATAGTTCCCGTCGGCGACGACCGTCAAGACGTAATCCTCTTTGCCGACGTCGGTTTGTACGTTTCCGGTTACCGTAAAGGTCGCCGAAAGTCCCCCTTTCTCGACTTTCAGCACTTCTTGCGTTTGTTGCGTGCCGTTATACGTTAAGGTATCTCCGAGGGTGAGTACGCCATCGGTTACGTCAAACGCCTCTATCGTGAAATCCGCCTCGGTCGAGCCGGTAAAGTTTCCGTTTCCGGTGAGTTTTAAGGTGTAGAATCCGGCATTGGTTTCGACGTCGTCGGTGACGTCGTAGGTAGCGAGGAGTTCTCCCACCGCCACCGAAAGGACGGTTTGCGTTTGCGCTTTTCCGTTATACGTCAAGCCGTCCCCGAGCGTTACGACGGCTTCCGCTATGCTGCACGCCGTTATAGTAAGGGTGGCGTTCATGGCTTCTATTTCATTATAGTTCGATAGGTCGTACCCCGAGAACGATGCCGTCACTTCCTGACTGCCCACGTCCGTTCTGCCGTTGTTTTCGTAGGTAACGGTAATCTCGGTTTCTTGCTTAAAGGTTACCGCCAAACTGTGTTCTTGAGCGTCGTAATCGAATTGTCCGCCCACGAAACTGATAATATCTTGAATGTTAAAGTCCGCTTTGGTGATGATAAACTGACTGACGGTAGAGGGTAGCAGATAATTGGCGGCTTTCCCTTCGGTACCGATTTTGGCACGGACGGTGTAGCTGCCGGCATCGGCGGGAACGGTACTGCTTTCGGGATAATCTTCCCCCGCTACGGTCGTACCGAAATAGGTAATCAAAATCGCAACGTCGTCGTTGTTTTCTATACAACCTTCCCCGAAACAAGCGGTGGACTCCACGACGTTTCCGTACGTGCCGCCGTTCGGCGTGATAATCACCGAAATCACCTTCTGCACGACGGTGAAGTCGCCCGCCACGTAAGAAATCGAATAGTTCTTCGACGAAAGTCCTTTCGGCGTAATAGCGTATTTTCCGATATTGCCGTAGCGTTCGTAACCGTAGTCGTAGTCGACCGTCCCTTCCAAACTTTCTTCTCCAATCAATCCGTTTATGCGGACGCCGTTATTCTTTACGTCGTCACCGTACGTTATTTCCACCCCTTTGGCGGTCACCGTAACGGTTTTTTTCGCAACGGTGTATTCTTTGGTTTCCGTTCCGGAAAAGTTGCCTTTGCCCGTCACCGTCAACGTGTACGTCCCCGCTTCCGTTTGCACGTTATCGCTGACGTCGAACGTCGCCACCAAAGAATCAATCAACACTTTACTGACCGTTTGCGTCTGTTCGGAACCGGTATACGTCAAGGAGTTCCCCAACGTGATTTCGGCACCCTGCACGCTCTTTCTCTTCATGGTATACGCGTGCGTAACCGTTTGCGGTAACTTATAATTGTTATCCGATGCTGCGAACGAAGCGGTCGCGGTATAGCCTCCTTCGCGATACGCCTTAAACGCCACTTCAAAGCTGACCGTAAGGCTCACCGAATCCCCTTGTACCGACGTGAAAGTAGCCGTCGGCGTTTGCGTTTCTCCGTTATAGGTAAAGTCGTCTTCGCACCAGTCGATCACGATTTCTTTGGCGAGTATCTGCACCGTAGCCGTTTTGCTTTCGGGTACGTTATAGTTTTGCGATTCCGTCCCGAAGGAGGCGGTTACCGTCACGATGCCGTCGTCCACGTCGGTCGCACTGCCGTCGTAAGAAACGGTCACTTTGCTGTCGTCCAACCCCGTCGGTAACGTTCCCGAAAGAACAAGGCTGTGCACGTTACCGTCGTATTCAAACGTTTTACTCTCGAACGAAACGCCCGTCATGTCGTAGTTTGCTTTGTTGACGGTAAAGTTCTGTTGGCAAAAAGTCGGCAAGGTATAATTCCCGTTATCGAGTTCGGAGGCGGTTGCCGTATAAGAACCGGCATCCGTTTGACTGCCCGTCACCGTTACGTTACAAGAGTCGCCCGAGCAGAGCGAACCCGCCGTACAAGTAGGCAGTTTTGCCGTCTTGTCGTAGGTAAACGTGGTATTGCCCCAAGACAAAGTCACTTCTTTTTGTGCGATGGTAAAGTCTTTCGTCACCGTAGTAGGTAACTTGTAATTGCCGTCGGAAAGAGCGGTAGCCGTAGCGGTATAAGAACCCACATTGGTTTGTTCTCCCGACAGCGTCACCGTACAGGTATCCCCCGAGCAAACGTTGCCCGCCGTACAAGAAGGAATCTTAGCGGTCTTATCGTAGGTAAACGCGGTACTGCCCCAAGACAAAGTCACTTCTTTTTGCGTAACGGAAAAGGTTTGCGTAACCGAAGCGGGTAACTTATAGTTACCGTTGGAAAGGGCGGTAGCCGTAGCGGTGTAGTTTTCTCCCACGTTGGTCTTTTCGCCCGAAACGGTTACCGTACAAGTATCCCCGTCGCAAAGATTGGTGACGGTGCAAGAAGGTTTTTGTGCGGCTGCGTTATAGATAAAGGAATTTGCCCCCCACGAAAGGGTGGCTTCTTTGGGTGTAATCGAAAAATCCTTCGTATGCGCCGAAGGTAAAGCGTAGTTTGCGTTACTTAGTCCGGAAGCCGTAGCGGTATAGTTGCCTACGTCGGTTTTTTCGCCCGTAACCGTTACCGTACAAGTGTCGCCCGAACAGAGAGAATCCGCCACGCAGGTAGGTTTCTTTGCCGTCTTGTCGTAGGTAAACGTTGCCGTTCCCCACGTTAAACCGACTTCTTTGGCTTGAATGGCGAAAGAAGTCGTTTTGGCGGAAGGTAAAACGTAATTTGCGTTGCTTAGGCTCGACGCCGTAGCGGTATAACTGCCCGCATCGGTCTTTTCTCCCGTTACCGTCACCGTACAAGTGTCGCCCGAACAGACGTTTGTCGCCGAACAGGTAGGTTTCTTTGCCGTTTTGTCGTAGGTAAACGTCGTCGTTCCCCACGATAAACCCACTTCTTTGGGACTGATACTAAACGTTATCGTTCTCTCGGCTTCGGTATCGCAGGAAGACGCCCACGTATAGTTGGAGGCTTTTCCGATGCTTGCATCGTTGAGATTATTGCCGAAAGCCAAAACCTTTATGGAATAGCTCCCCGCATCCACAGCGGAGAAATACAACGTTTGATTGCCTAAGTGCCAATAATCCCCTGCCGACGCATTCCCGTAGTTCGTGCAGTCGATATTGTTTTCTTCCCAAACATAATCTTCTCGGGCATCGTAAGTCTTCGCTTGTTTCGATATGTAGAATACCAAAATTTCCGAACCGACCAAACCGCCGACGACGACTTTTCCACGCACGTTTTTGGTGCTTTGTCCGACGTAGGTCGCATCCATATCGTTGGTAACGGTGAGGGTAATTGCCTTCGGGTTTATGGTAAACGCTTGCGTTTTGGAAGAAGGCAAAGCATAGTTTCCGTTGCTCAGACTCGAAGCCGTAGCGGTATAACTGCCCGCATTGGTTTGTCCACCCGTTACCGTCACCGTACAACCGTCGCCCGAACAAAGAGAACCCGCCGTACAGGTCGGTGTCTGACTCGTCCCCGAATAGGTAAACGCGGTCGTTCCCCACGTTAAGGAAACCGTCTTTTGTGCGATGGTAAAGGACTGTGTTTTGGAGGAAGGTAACTTGTAGTTTGCGTTGCTTAAACTCGAAGCGGTAGCGGTATGGCTACCCGCATTGGTTTGCGCGCCCGTTACCGTCACGCCGCAACTTTCTCC
>DCGI01000100.1:47090-55397 GCA_002315475.1 Christensenella sp. UBA1782
CCCCGCCGTACAGGTAGGCACGTGAGAAGACTTATCGTAGGTAAACGAAGTATTCGACCAACTCAAAGTGACCTCTTTGGGCACGATGGTAAAGGTAACCGTCCGTTCGGCTTCGGTATCATACGAAGCACTCCATTTGTAATTTTTGGCGTATCCGAATTTCTCGGAAGAATGTCCGGTATCTTGGTCGTCGATGAAGTCGTATATCGTCGCCGAATAGGTACCCGCATTATCTGCCGTAAAATAGGTAAAAGAACCGTTATTACGGTTAAAACCGTCCGTTTCCGTCAGTTTATTCAAATAGGAACCATTCGTCGACGCATCAATCCAAAGACCGCTTTGATACTTGGCGCGGAAACAGAGATATTCACTGCCGACAAGACCGCTGACCTTCCACGAAACGGCATATTCGGAGGAAAAGTTTGCTTTTGCGGGCGTGCCTCGATAGGTTAGGTTCGACTGATTGGTAGCCGAAGTCAAGGATAGCTCTTTCGGGTTGACGGTAAAGGTAATCGTCCGTTCGGAATCGGTATCGCTATCGCTTGCCCATGTATAATTCGTGGGTGCGGTACTGTTATTTCCTTGCGTCATGCCGTACAAAACAATGGTATACGTCCCTGCGTTTTTGGCGCAGAAATACAAAGTACTTGCGGCGGAACTCAGCGTATAATAATCTCCGCACGTCTTTCCCGAAATCTTATCGGTATAGCCATGATTCAACGGATAGTTATATTTTTGTGCGGTATCGTTATTCCGAATGAAATAAACGGTATTGTCCAATCCTACCGTAGAGTAGTCGTTGAACCAAAAATAGACGGTATCCCCTGCCACCAAATTGTTGACGGTGAGGGCGGCTCGGTTTTCCCAGTTAGCGGCGACGCGGTCACCGTTATAGGTATAACTTTGTCCGGTGGTCGTTTTGGTGACGGAGAGGGCTTTTTTATTGATGGTGAAACTCGTCGTACGCTCGGCTTCGGTATCGTAGGAAGAACTCCACGTATAGTTGGAAGCAATTCCGCCCGAACTGTCGGTGGCGTCGGCAATACCGAGTATCTTGAAGGAATAAGAACCGGCGTCCAACGCCGTAAAATAGATATAGGTATTGTTCGTCCTGTGCCAGTAGTCTCCCGCCGACGAAAAACCGTAGCTTGAACAATCGATAGTGTTTTCTTCCCAATTCGAACCGCTGCTGGAACTGTACGTCTTGGCTTTCTTAGACACAAAGAACCGTAACGCTTCGCTTCCGACCAAATTGGTGATATAAATCTTGGAACGAATGTTTTTCGTTTCTTGCCCCACGTATTCGGAATTGATATTGTTGGTAATCGTCAAAGACAATTCTCTTTTGGTAATGGAACAGGTTGCCGTTTGTCCGTTATAGTAGCCCACCTTGGAAGGGGCGTTGGCGGCGTCACGATAAATACAGGTATTGCTTGCGAGCAAGCTCGCATTAGCACTTTGTCCCGTACGAATAGCCAGCGTATACTCCCCGACGTTTTTGTTGGTCAAGCCCTTAGAATCCGAACTCGAAAGCAAGGTCGCCGTTACGGCACCACCGCTTGCGTTTTGACTGTGATAATAAGCCGTCGACGGACAATAGTTACACGTATACTTACTCGAACCGATGGTGACCTGTGCCTGCACGCCCCAACCGGCACCGTCGTAGGCACCCGACTTTCCGCTGTTGGTGTAGGTGACAGAATTGCCTTGTTGCGCAACGTACCCTGCATAGGAAGAACTCGACGAACTCACTTTCGTGGTGTAGGCAGAACCGTTGCTTCGTTTGGTGGTGTATGCGTTTTTATAGCTGCTTCCGTACTGAACGTCGGAAACGCAGTAGCTCGAAGCGGGACTGACGGTAACGTTCCACGAACCGGTGGAACCGCTCGCATCGATATAAGGCTCTACCGAAAACGTGCCGTACGAAGAGGAAGCCGAGCTTCCCAAATAGGCGTTAACGCTGTACGTTATGGAATTACTGAGGTTGACGTTCGAACCGGCTTTCGCCGCACCGCTCCCCATCGCCCCCGAATGGGATGCCGGCGTAGCCACGTCGGTCAAACTGCCGGAACTGAAACAAGAAGCGGGATTTCCCTTACTACCCTTGTTTCCTTCCTGCCGATAAGTCGTAATATTACTCGGCACGACGATATTCTTTGCGGTACAAGTGCCGTAATTATAACCGACAAGCAAACCGCATTTCGTATCCCTGTCGCGGAAGCAATGAATTCTTCCTTGAAATTCAAACAAAAGTCCGTCGATGGTACAGGTTGCACCGCTTCGGATGACGCCGATAATACCGCCCGTTCTTCCCGCCCTATGGTCGCTTTCACTATTGATTAAACCGCTTCCGATGACGCCCGTCGTGGCACCTTGAAGGCGATTATTGTACATATTGAGCGTAGAAGTCGCTTCTCCGACGAAACCGCCCACGTGACACCGAGAAGCCGTACCTTCGTCGCCGTTTCCGTCAAAGTCCTCCGACTTACCCCAGATACCGCCGTTATTGATTAAAGTACAGTTCTTAATCGTCGACGTGCCTGCTGTACGCCCCGCATAGGCGCCCACGATACATCCGTAACCGCCACCGGCACTGCTCGACTTGTCTTCGGCATAGAACGACAAGCCTTTTCCGTTGGCTATGCTGATGGTAACGTTGTTGATGGTACCGCCGTTGAGCTTGCCGCAAATGATACCGGCATAGTCGGTATAATTGTTTTTACTGCCCGTATATTCATACCAATAGGTGGCGTCGTTGACCACGATGGTGCAATCACGAATGGTCCCCGAAAGCACCGAAAACAACATGCCGATGTCCACGTTGTCTCCGACCGTCGTTTGGGAAGTATTTCCCGTAGAAATGGTAATCGTCTTGCCGTTTCCGTACAACGTTCCGCTGAACGTATAACTTTGATTATAACTCGCACCCGACCATGTAATATTGCTGGAAAGATAATAGGTTCCCGATTGATTCGCGCGACAAATATTCTTTAACGCATCCGCCGAGCCGACGGCGGTACCGCTCGTCGTGTACGTAACGGCCTCCGCTTCTCTATCGGAAGGTGAAGTAAAATCCACAACGGAAACGGTAAAAAGGTATACCGCTAAAAACAGCGCAAGCACAAAAACGCCAAACGTCACAAAAATAGATTTAGCAATCTTTTTTTTCATAGAGACTCTCCTATCCGATAGTTTCGAGCAAAATACAAATGGGCATAATTCACCCTTATTTTATTCTTTTATTAAATAATACATCCATATATATAGTTCGTCAATACGGTTTTTTTCTTTATGAGCAATTATTAAAAATTTTTAATTTTTCCTCCGATAATTACACGCTTTCCGTTTCAAAAATACCCACATTCCGCATAATTCTTGTCAGAATTCTTCCTTTATATTTCCCTCCTTTTTATCGAAATTCCCCTTCCAAACGCAAAAACACTTCCTCAAAAAATAGCGATATTCTCGTTTTTCGTGTTTTTTTATTCCCGAAAAAGTTCCCTCTGTCCTGTAAAGTAGCCGATGAGAGAGGCTGCTTGTCAAAAAAAATAGCCCGTTTCACAAAGAAACGGGCATAGGTTTACTGCTTGTTGTCGGCAACAAAAAACGAATCACGTTTTTTATCGAAACACTACGATAAAGCGATTGCGGAACGCGTATGGACTTAGTTTCCGCAAAGTTTAGGCTCGTATCGTCACGTGACAGTTTGTTGTCGGTCGCTTTATTTCTTAACTGCCGATTTTTTCAAAGAGGCAAGTTTTCTGATGCCGAAGCCAACGAACCAAACGATGCAGATTCCTGCCGAAAACGCAAATATATAACTTAGTAAGAATACCAAATAATGGGCGTTTTCCTGAATAATATCGAGAATCGGGAAGGTCGTTTTGCCGTAAGGCGAAATATAGAAAAGGTTAATCGTGACGCCGCACGCATGACAGATAATATCCGCAATCAATGCAATGGCAATCAAGATATACAGCATGATTCCTGCGGGAATGACGTCTTTGGCAAAATCCTTTATGTCGCTCATATAGCGTCTGGATGCAATAAGGTAAATACCCATGACGACCATGGTGGAATGCCACAGCATCGTATGAATCATAATAGCGATAAACTTCGTATTCAAACAACTCTCCGGATAAGCCATAACAGCCAAACCGGCGGCAAGTCCTACGAAGGCAAGAAACTTATACATGGCTTCTTTGATTTTCTTGTTTTTGACAAGCGGTGCTATTACGGCAAGATACATGGGAACGTCGCAAAATTGGAAGGGGAAATGCATCGGATCGAAACCGTCGTCGACAATCAGCAAAGTCTGCTTGAATACTTCTATAAGAATCAAAACCACGCCGCACACAAAAATAAAAATGTCGTCGGTTTTTTTGTCGTGTTTTCTGGCGAACAAAAGACAACTTGCGATAGTCATGACTATCATGATGCCTATCCACATAAAGTGATACCATCCGTAGGCGTGCATTACTTCGTCCACTGTAAACTCATTCAAGAAAAAGTCCCAAAAACCCATTTTTAATAATCTCCTTTGTTACAAAGCACTACATACTTTAATACTATTTTATAGTTTACAACAACAAACTGTGTTTACTCTTAATTCTTTTTCACCGCCTTCGGGAAGTACAACCAACTTTCTTATTGCTTAAAGTTCTCGCCGCAAAAAAACTTTCCTTCACGTTTTGTCGGGGAAATAGTTTTAGAATCGTTTTATGGATTGGAAATAGTAGTCGGTGAGGTCTTTTTTGTTTTGGATGCCGAACATTTCGTATATGGAACTGTATATTTTTGCGACGGTATTTTCCGAGAGACGGAGTAAATGCGCTACTTCGATGTTGGAGTATCCCTTTGAGGCGTAAAGAACATAAATAAATCTGTTTTTACTGATGAGTTTATAAAAATTGATATAGGGATCACGACCTTTTGATTGAACGAAACGTTTGCGGAGGGTGTCGCTGATGCTCCGAAATTGCTTGATAAAAGCAGAATCCATGGTTTTTAACGCCTCTTCCATGGTGGCTCCGAAATAATAATATTCTATGGCAGGCAACCAAAAAAGGTTGTTGTTTTGAGCAAGAAGAAAGGCTTTTTGATAGTGCAAAGTGGCACGAGAGGTATCGGCTATCACACTATAGGATAATCCTAAATAAAGATGAATGGATTGACTGTCTACGGGACTGTCTAAGCCGTCAATGTAGAAAGCGTTGATTTCGTGCGCGTTCAATTCTCTTTGGGTTATGCGTTTGGTGGCGGAAAAACAGAGGGAAAGGGTGGGCAAGGTGGCGAGATTGGGCAAAAAGCTTTCGTGATACGAATAGGCGGGATCTATCTCAAAATCTTCGTTAAAAAAATCCCCGAAACCGATGGTTGCATTTAACTCGTGCAAAAAGAATTCCATTTCCTTTTTATGGGGGAAATCCTGCAGTAAGAGTTCGGTCAGTTTTTCATAGGTAGCGAAAAATATCTGGTGCCGACAGAGTGCCAAACATATCATACAACGTGCGTGAAGGGAGGCAATACGGATATATGTATCGGTAGCGGTGTCGGGAAGGTCGGATAAGGTCTTTTCCGCTTGTTCAAACTCGCACGCATAGAATAATTCGGACGTTTTTTTGAGCGTCCGTTCTTCTGCCGTCAGCGGTGGCGAAAAACTTTTTTCGTCTTTGGCGAGAAATAACGGAAAGCGGAACGGCTTTTCTGGTTCGGTATTCTTACTGCGTTTCGTTCTGCCGTCAACGGGTTTTTCGGTCGTTTGGGGGATGAGCCACTGGGCGCCCGTCCGTATTGCTCCGCAGAGTCTTCCGCTTTTTGCAAGTATCGTGACGCGAGTGGGAGAAATATTCCATAGTTTTGCCATTTGTTGCGTAGTAAAGTATTCCATTTTGACTCTCTGTCGTTATGACGTCATAATAATATAAATCTTCAAGAAAGTCAATGAAAAAATGCGTTTTCTGCTGAAAAATCCTATTTTTGAGCTTTTTTGTTATAGGACGGTAAAAAATATCCTGATTTTGCACGAAAAAAGGGAAGGAAAAAGGCGTTTTTGTTGCCTTGAAACAGTCTAAATAAAAAGATATAATTTACTATGGAAGAGATTACAGTCAAAAATATACTTTTTTGACGAAGAAAAAGACAAAATCACACTTGAGATTGTTCTCAAAATACTATTTGGGAGATTGTTATGAAAAAATTCTTTTTGGCACTTTGTTTGGTCCTTGCGACCGTCTTTGCGGTTTCCGTCTTTTCGGTGGGAGACGCCGAGTCCGCCTATGCGGCAAAGAAACCGATCGTACTGACGAGCGAGATGTTATTGAATACGAAGAATATTCCCATCGCCGACTACGTCTTGGAAGACGACGTAACGATTTCCGATCAAAGTTATTACGATCGCTATATTACCGAGGGAAATGCGTCCGACTGGGTGACGATCAATTTGCAAGGGCATATATTACAACTTGGTGTAAACTTGTATATCAAACAAAAAGTCATCTTCAAAGATACCGTCGGCGGAGGAAAAATAACGTGCGAAAAAGGCGGTGCTTTAGTTATTGAAGGTGCTGCAGCGGAGGCGATTTTTGAGAACGTTACGGTGTTCGGTTTTGCTACAGATTCCCCCTGCACGACGATAAAGAACTGTACTATCGGAGGTATAAATTGTCAAACAGGAATCGTAAATATCCATAACTCAACGTTGAACCAAATCACCGCCGATGACGGTGCTGTGGTAAACATAGATAAAAACACCGTTATCATCAGTAATACCCCGGATCCGGACGTTGTTTTTTCAGGTACTATTGTGGTATCGTATTCCGAATTAAACGTAAAAGGAACGGTCATCAATAACAATCAAACCGTTTCCGAAACGGGAGATTATTCGGGCGAAGCGTATGCTTGTATCAAAGCCGATGACGCTGGCGTGATTAACGTTTATGACGAGGCGGTTATTGAGAGTAAAAAAGGTACCGTTTTGTTTGCGCTCACCAACACCGGCGTACTGAACTTTGCGGACGAGACGGAACGGCAGGTTTCTTTTTCCGCATATAATCTGGAAACGGATAGCAGAGAATCGGTGATAACGGGCTTGGAGAACTATCCCGAAAACTTTCAGTATGAAGATTATTTTACCTATGTACCCATAGAAGTCCCGTCCATCATGCTCCGAAACGAAGAAACGGGCAATATTGACGTAAAGACATTGCGTTTTACGCAACAACCGGCATCGTCGGATCTGACGGTGGACGTCAATATTCCCGAAAGGACAACCTATCAATGGAAACAATATAAATATGACGAAAAAAGACTGGAAGCGTCGGATTTTCTTTCTTTTTCCAGCTATGACATAAACGGCGACGAAGTGACGGAAACGTCCGCTATCTACGACGCCACCGACAAGGTTTTTTCGGGTGCCCGGAGCATGAATTTCACCTTAGCCGACGGAGGCGATTACAATACAATTGAAGAATGGCTGGCGCAAGGGGACTACGCCATGGACGCCCCGCAATATGCCACAATGAATTTTTCAAACTACGGCGGTGGTAAAATTCGCATGAAACTCATGGACGGAGACGACTTCCTCACGACCGATGACATCCACGTTTATAGCGGTACCTTTGATGCAAGTACGGGCATTTTTGAATCCGCCTTGAACTATGGTGCACAATATTTGTACTTTTATTTTAAGAATAGTAAAACGTGCACCTTGCAGGTATTAACCGATGTTCCTATCTGTTCTTGGTCTTCGGAGGATTGGGATTTTTCGGATACCGAAGCTACCCTTTCGGCGGATTTCAATAATCGTTTTGTCGGTGATTATTATTTTGTTGCCAAATCGACAACCATAACCACGTTGGTCGGAGAAACGTCGGCGTCGTTCCCTGCGGAAGATTTCGGCTACTATGCTTGCGAAGCGACTTTGGACGGTTTATCCGTTTTGAGCAATATCGTAGAGTTTTCCGAACCGGAAGAATACACCTCCGAAGTGGAAATATCCGTCAACGAGGCGGGGTATCGCTCTACGATAGAAGATATTGCGCCCACCGTTTCTTCGGGTGAGGATTTGACGGTTCGTTATGCCGAAATATACTATTTTGACGGAACGGACTTTATCAAAACGGACAAAGTGGAGCATTTAGGCGAATATTCTATCGATATTGCCCTTATCGGCGACTCCAAACCCTATTATTTCTCCAATCAAACGCAAGGGACGACGGTTTCTTACGGGAACGGCTATTCCTGTTCTTCCTCTCTTGCCGTCACGACGGTGGCGAAAGGGGTGCGGTACTATTACAAAAAAACGGG
>DCGI01000006.1 GCA_002315475.1 Christensenella sp. UBA1782
CGCACAATATCTATTCGAACGTCATAAGCGTGTCCATGACGTTCGAATAGATATTGTGCGTGTCATCGGTCGTCAACTGCCTAAAATAGATTGTATACGGACTTTCGGCATTGCCGTAGGGTACGTTTTCAAAAACGGCATTACCGTTCGAATCAATACTTTCGGCACTTCCGTACGTGGTGTTTCCCGTACTGTCCGTCATGATGATTGTTCCCGAAGTTACCGGCGTTCCGCCGGAAGCTCCCGTTTCGTTGACGATGAACATTAAAGTTCCTTCTGCGGCAAGGGTAAAAACTCCTTGTCCCGTTTCCGCCGTCGCCGAATACGATTTAGGCGTTAAAGAGCTGTTCGTATATCCCGCGGCATTGACCGATACCGAATAGTTTCCGGTTTGCATTGCCTGACCGCCGGTACCGTTTGTTATCGTTACGTTATAATTCGCCATGTTTCCTCCTTTGATTGGGGTTTATCCCTTTCTATACTATGAAAAAGAAAACAGGATCGGTTCCTTCCCATAAAAAAACCTTCGCCTGTCCTACAAGCGAAGGTTTTTACAGAGGACGATTATTATTCTTCGTACTCGGTAAACAATACCTTTTTCCAAATTTCGGAACCGTCTTCCAAATAATACGTTTGTACGGAGTACGGCGAATATTCCGTTTCCAAAGGATACGGTAAAACTTCCCCCGAAATTCTCACTTTCGTAGCCTTACCGTTTGTTTCATAGGCACGCAGAATGATACCTTTGCCGTCTTCCGAACGTTTCAATGCGGAAACAAGAATATTATCACAGGAAACATGAATCCCTTCCGTTTTATCGGGCAAAGTACCGGTATGGTTATTTTCGATAATGACCGTCGGTTTTTTATTGAACAAACGGGCACGCTTCGTTATTTCCGCACAGTCGGTAAACGGCAGGACGGCGTACTCGAATTCGGTTACGCCCTGATCGGTTACGTCGGTATCTTCGGTTGCATAACGGGCATATCCGTGATCGCCGAAATACGGGCTTCTGACCGCCGTAATGCACATACGGTTATCCGTCATACTAAAGCTATACTTTCCGTCGTTCAGCATGGCAATTCCACCCTCTTTCCCGCAAACGGCACACCACATCTGTCCGCATTCTTCTTCTCCGTTTGTGGGACGCTCTATCGCACCGAACGGAATCTCGTAAAGGGAACGGGTTTCCGTCAAATTACAAGGATACGAAAGTTTCAGCATCTTCTGCTTTTCGTGCCAATCCACTTTGACGTGGCAACGCACCATTCCGTCGTTTGCAAGACTGAAAATCTGTTCTAAGGTCGATTTTCCGTAGAAAGAAACGATTTTAACACCGACACGCAAAGGACCTCTTTCCACAAAATGAATCTTTGCTTGATTAAAATAGCCGATTTCTTTATCAAAATAGTTCAATCTATGGCTCCATGTATCGTGTTCGCTTTCGTCAATCACAATGGGAACGCCACCGCAAACGTCCACGAACGAAGTATCTTGATACCTTTTTCGGAAAAGCCCCTTCTTGACGATACCGCGCTTGGGAACCGAAGCCAATAGTTGACGATTCTTCTTCTTGTCAAAAATTTCCGTCAAATACCCTGTTTGCAAGTCGAATCGAATACGGAAATAGTCGTCTTCTATGGAATGAAACGTATACTTTACTTCTTTATATGTCGGCAAAACGTGTTTTACCGAATCCACCGTTTCCCGAACTTCGGGAGCCATGTACTTAATGCCGTGCGGCGCATCGTTTCTGTTAATATAATAGGTTACGTATCCGAGTGCGGGAATCTTGACGCGAATCAGAGAATCCGTCCTCCTTCCGCAAAGAACCGTCTGCGAAACGATATGCTGAACGGGTAGTTCGTTATCGTTTTCATCGTGTGCCGACGTGATTCTTAAATTGATTTTACACAAATCCTCTACGGGGAAGGGATGGGGATTCAAGAAGACAACGGGCGTCCCTTTGCTTTTATCCGAAGTATCGATAGCCCAAGAAAGAGATTGCGCGGCGTTATTGACCTGTTTGGTGGCTATCGCCTTTGCTTCCGATGCGAAGTTTTCGGCGTCTATGTATGCGTCTTTTATGCAACAACCGCCGCAAATATCGTGAAAATGAATAAAGCAAATATCTTTCCAACCTTTTTTATACTCCTCTGCAGGATACTTCTTTGCCAATAGAGAGGTCGCCAGCATCGAGAAAAATTCGGCTTCCGACAAACTTGTTTCTCCTTGCCGAATGGCTTTTTTTATGGGTGCATACGCCGCATAACAACCGCTTGCATGGTGTTGCATATCGTCTTGGTAGGTAGGAACGGAAAACTTCTTTTGTTCCCGAATAAAGTCAAACAAATCCTTCAAATCGCTGAATACGATACTGCCGGCATGGTTCTTTTCCCATTCTTGTAAAAGTTCTATATGTCGAATGGTAGGACCGCCGCCGTGATTGCCCACGCCGTAGAACAAAGTCCCCGCCTCCAAAGAACGGGGTGCCGTTTCGCTTGCTTCTTTTAGTTTCTTTTCCAAAGCTTCGGTCGTGTCGAATTTGTTGCAGTAACATTCTCCTATGCGATACGCAAGTACTTGACTACCGTCTTGGGATTGCCAATAAAAAACGTTACTATCCAAACTTTTTTCTTTTTCCTGCGGACGCATAAAGATATAATTTTGCATCCCGCTGTGTCTGAGGATCATGGGGATATTTCCGTTATGTCCGAAAGAATCCACGTTATACCCCGTCGTGGCGGTAACGCCGAATTTTTCATAAAAATACCGTTGCGAATACAGGCTTTGTCGGGCAAACCCCTCTCCGGAAGGAATGTTGCAATCGGGTTGCACGTACCAGCCCCCTACGATTACGAATCGACCTTCTCGAACCCGTTCTTGAATTTCCGCAAACATCTTCGGATCGAATTCTTCTATCCATTCGTAAACCGAAGCACCGGCGCAAACGAATTTGAAATCGGGAAATTCCTTCATTCTGTCCAAAGCCGAACGCAACGTTGCTTTTGCTTCCGCACTGCCTTCCTGCCAACACCACATCCAAGCGGGATCCAAATGCGCATTTCCCACGCAAAAAAACTTATTTTTCATATTGTAACTCCTATTTTTGTCAGTATACCATATATTTGATTTCTTTTCAAGGACAACCTTACGGAATTCCGTTTGACAAAAAAAATATTTGTTCTATAATAGACTTAAGAACACTATTAACAAGGAGAATACCCATGAATGATTTTAAGGATTTAAGAATTGTCGATAACTTCTATCAGACCTCGTCTTTCTTTCCCATGCCCACCATTTTGATTTCCACCGTCAGCGAAAACGGTCAAACCAATCTCGGCCCCTATTCCCTCTGCTTCCCCTATTACATAGCCGGAAAAAGTTACTACGCCATGATTTTGGAAGTACGGAACAGTTCCAACACCGCTCAAAATATTTTACGCACCAAAAAGGTTTCTTTGAACTTCATACCCGACAAAAAGAAATATTTCAAAGAAGCCGTTCGGTTAGGTTTTCCCGGCATAAAAACCGAGGAAAAAATGAAAGATTGCCTATTTACTTTGGAGCAAAGCGACTTAGGCGAAGGAAGACCGAAAATCGTTCAAGAAGCATTTCAAGTCTTTGAATGTACGTGGGACGACTCTTTGGAAGACGCTTACCTCGATCAACCCGGTTGTTTGGAAGGCTACGAACCGCCTTACCGTAATTTCAACGGAATCACCAGTAAATTCGGTGCACACTTTATCTTAAAAATCGACCGTATTCTGATGAAAGACAAGTATTACAATACGATTATTAACGGCGTAAAAGCATCCGGATATCCTCCCGTTCCCGTCGACTACGGTTATCGTGACAGTACCCATTTTTGGTGTTCCCGTTTCAAAAAGCCTTTCAAAGAAAAAATTCAGGCAAAAGACGGCGATATACAATCGGTCAAATACTGCGCCACCCGTCTTGATCCTCTCGTTCGTTTTACCGACGACGCTTGCGAAAAGTTTGTCAAGATTCCTCGCGTCTTCTTAAAAGCCGCATTGGTACAAATGGTGGAAATCGCAAGAGCAGAAGATATTAACGCCGCAAGCCCCGAAGAAAAAGCAAAAGGCATGATAGTCATTGATGCCAAATGTGCCGACAAAATCAACGATAAACGTCGGCAGGAAAAGAAATAATTTTTACCCTTCAAAAAACCCGACAGCGTTTCTGCTGTCGGGTTTTTATTTATATCGTCAATATCGTACCGGAAAGTTCTAAGTGCTTCGGACACAAATAAACGTCAATCGAACGAATATGGGTAAAAAGTCGATTAAACAGTGCATAAACCGTTACGGCACGCCCTTTCATTTCTTCGTAAACCGGCATATAGTAGGTATTGTTTGACGGCGTTTTCATCGCTTCGTGTTGCCACGTGTTTACGGGAAACTCGGGTGCTCTGTCCGTCATGCCGTAGTATTTACCGTTGCATTCCGCCACGCAATACACCCCTTCATAGCCGAAAAATCCGTTTACGGCTACCGAAAGAAAGGTGTTATCGGACTGTTGCGGGACGGAAACGGTTACTTTTTGGCAAAGCTTCGTTTTCTTTCTGCGATAGGGTGCCATTAGATTATTAGCCGTAGGATTGTTCGGTTCAACGGCTTTTCCGTCAACGTAAGCAACGACCGAAAAAACTCGGCTCATCGGATTCGGCAAGCTAAAATACCGCAACGTATCCCCAATCGTAAATACCGCTTTTTTCTTGGAACCTTCGAGGTCAATGACGTTATTGACTCTTTCCACGACCAATTTTGTGGTAAAGTGTTCCTCATAAATCAACTCGTCGAATTTTTTTGCCTTTTTCCATACGTCCAAATCGGCGGAATACTCCCCTTTTTTCGAATACCGTTGTTTCGGGGTTTGGTTTTGAACGTTCTCTTTCGGATCGAAATACACGATTTCCACCGTATCGCAATAGAATTCTTTTCCGAAGTCAACACGTAAATCGCCGCCCGCAATACGCAAATTGAAGATATACGGAAGCATTCTCGTGTCGAAATACGTATCTTCTTTTCCGTCGAAGAGTACACTCGACTCCGTCCCTCTGTATCGGTACGTTTCTTGCTCGAAAAACAAATCTCTGGCTTTTTTTACCTGCGGAATGGCTGTTTCTCCCGCTCGGATTCTCGATGCCGTCTCAAAACTGTCGTTACTTACGGCAAACATCGCCGTTTCATACAGTTGTCTGTCGTTTTTCGGTATTCTTGTCTTTTTCATGCTTCCCAAATATAAAGGAGCGACCTCTCTCCCGTCGGTTTTTTCCGATTCGGCGATTTTCGACCTGGTAAAACCTTTTTGCATACAAATATCGTCATACGCATAGACGATTTTTACCGTATCGGGAGTACCGTCGGTTTCGTGTAGCGTCAAGTATTCGCATCCCGTCAAAACCCCGTCGGCTTTTTCGGTTTTTACGATTTCCAAAAGGCATGCTCGGAAAGGCGGCAAAGTCAGCGTAACTTCTTCCCCCCAACCGTATACGCCGACAAGTCCTTCGTAAGGAAATCTTTTTATCAAAGAAAAACTATCCCCTTTTTGCAACCCGATTTCTTCGGAAAGAGAAACTGTAATATCTTTCTTTTCCCAAGTGGGATTGGACGTACAAAGGAATCGTCTGTCGCCGTCCCCTCTCGAAACGGCAAACGTCCCGTATTTTTTCGGAAGTTGCATACCGTTTACCAAAATATCACGATACCTTCTGTGCAAATTAAAGATTCTCGCTAAAATAGGATATTCGTCATCCCGTAGGAAAAAAGGATTTCCATAGATTTCCGGTGCCAAAATCAAGCAACGCCCGAAAGCTTGTATAATCATATCGTCCTCGAAATAATCGTTAAACGAGCAAATGCAAACGCCGTGATCCTCCATGAGTCTGGTGAGATTCGGCGTCAAACCCCGAATAAAAGCAAAGGCTCTGTGATGCGGCGCGGTAATAAGATTGTAGCTGTTCCCGCCGACGTAGGTTTCTTTCCATTGCCAAAGGTCTGTCGTCGCATAAATCCATTCTTTCCCGACTTTGTTTCGATGAAGCAATAAAACCAAATCGGGAGAATAGGTGCGACATTCTCGTATGGTTTTGGCAAAAGCCGGTCTGTTTTTCTTTTTTAGCTTTCCGCATACCCTGTCAAACTTAAACAATGCGAAATGATAATCCCTACATAAGCCAACCAATAAATCTCTTCTCTTTTGTTCCTCTTCCGGTGTGTCGCCGTATCCGTCAGTTCCTCCCCAAACACCCATTCTTGTCCCGATTTTGGCGGCAGCGTCTACAATGGGTGCGTACCCGTTCGGATACTGTGCCTTCAATTTCCCTTTTGAAAAATCGGCGTAGGTCTTATTGGCTCCGTCGAGGTTTCCCGCATCCCATGCATAAATATCCAGTTGCATCCCGTAGGTTTTTTGAAGATAGGCAAAAAAATCCAAATTGGCAAGGGTTTGTTCTTCGTTGGAACCTTCGTTTGTGTTGTTTAACCAAGTAAAATACTCGGAATGGGAAGGCGTGCTCTCGTCGGCACCGCAGGTTTCTTTGGTACGAATTTCTTTCTTCATTTTGGATTCTCCTTTTATTCTTCCACTTTGGGTAATCTCGCAAAAGATGCCAATAATTCGGCATCGGTCGGGACGGAGTCGGACATCGTTCCTTCGTTAAAGGCCTTATAGGCGGTCAAATCGAAATACCCTGTCCCCGTCAACCCGAACAGAATAACCTTTTTCTCTCCCGTTTTTTTACAACGCAGAGCTTCGTCGATTGCCGCACGAATGGCGTGCGAACTTTCGGGAGCGGGCAAT
>DCGI01000042.1:0-9953 GCA_002315475.1 Christensenella sp. UBA1782
GGGGTGTTTTACACGCTGAACAAACTCAAAGTTTCGGTCATGGGCGATATAGGGTGCTATACGCTCGGTGCCGTTCCTCCGCTGTGCGCCATCGAAGCGACCGTTTGCATGGGTGCGAGTATCGGTATGGCGGTGGGAGCCGAAAAAGCCGATCCCGCCTTTGCGAAGAATACGGTGGCGGTTATCGGAGACTCCACCTTTATTCACAGCGGTATCACCGGTATCGTGGAAGCCGTTTATAACCACTCCAACGTTACCGTCATGATTCTAGACAACAGAACCACCGGTATGACGGGGCATCAAAACAACCCCGCCAACGGGAAAGACATCCATAACGAAGCTTCCTACGAAATAGACCTTGCCGCCCTCGTCAAGAGTTTGGGCGTGCCGTCGGTCAGCGTGGTCGATCCGTATGATTTGGAAACTTTGGAAAAAACGGTCAAGGAAGAATTGCAAAAAGACGGCGTATCCGTCATCATCTGCAAGCGTCCCTGCGCCTTGTTAAAGAAAGCTTTGTATAAAGGTTTCGTCGTCACCGATTCTTGCAAGAAATGTAAAGCCTGCATGAAGTTGGGTTGCCCTGCCATTCTGTTTACCGAAGACGGGGCAAAGATCGATACGTCGCTGTGTGTGGAATGCGGACTGTGTCAAAAGGTATGTAAGTTCGGTGCCATCGAAGTCGGAGGTAGTTTATGAATATTTTAATTACGGGTGTAGGCGGTCAAGGAACCTTGCTCGCTTCCAGAGTGTTGGGAAAATACGCACTCGATAACGGGCTGGACTGTAAACTCAGCGAAGTGCACGGTATGTCGCAACGGGGCGGAAGCGTCATAACCTTCGTAAGAATCGGAGAAAACATTTGCTCGCCGCTTATCGAAGAAGGGGGTGCCGATATTATTTTGGCGTTTGAAAAACTGGAAGCTTTGCGCTATGCGCATTATCTGAAAGAAAGGGGATTTTTGTTGTATTCCACGCAGGAAATCATGCCCATGCCCGTCGTAACGGGTGCCTGCAAATATCCCGACGACATTGAAAAAAGACTGCCCGAAAAATCAATGGGAATCGACGCTCTTGCCTTGGCGGAACAAGCCGGAAACAGCAAGGCGGCGAACTCCGTTATTTTGGGTGCGTTTACCAAAATCATGGGATTGTCGTACGATAAAATGAAGGCAGCCTTGCTCGGTTGTATCCCTGCCAAACTCACCGAAATCAACGAGAAGGCGTTTGAGTTCGGCTATAACGCATAAAAGACGGTTTGGAATCCCAAAAACAAGAATTACGGAAGCCAATCGTTTTATTCGATTGGCTTTTTCCATAAAAGGAAAAGATATGACGGAAGAAAGATTTTGTCGGACGGAACTTCTTATCGGAGAAGAAAAATTACAAAAAATACAGGCGTCGCACGTCGCCGTTTTCGGGGTGGGCGGCGTCGGAGGATACGTTGCGGAAGCCCTTGCTCGGGCGGGTGTTGGAGAGTTGACTTTGGTCGATGCGGACAGGGTTTGCCTTTCCAACGTAAACCGACAGATTCTGGCTCTTTCTTCCACCGTAGGTCTTCTCAAAGTCGAGGTTGCGAAGCAGCGGATTCTTGACATAAATCCTGCCTGCCGCGTTCATGCCAAACCTCTGTTTTTCTTGCCCGAAAACGCCGAAGAAATCAACTTTTCGTCTTTCGATTACGTTGCCGACTGCATCGATACGGTGTCGGGAAAAATCGCTTTGGTGGAGCGGTCGAAAGAAAAAAACGTGCCGATTATTTGTGCGGCGGGGGCGGGGAACAAGCTCGATCCGACGCTGTTCCGCGTGGCGGATATTTCGGAAACTTCGGTTTGTCCGCTTGCTCGCGTCATGCGGACGGAATTGAAAAAAAGAGGAATAAAAGGGGTAAAATGCGTATACTCCGTCGAACAGGCGATTGCGGTAAAAGGCGAAGAACGCAAAACGGTGGGGAGCATATCGTTCGTTCCGTCCGTCGTCGGTTTGTTGATGGCGAGCGAAATTCTTCGGGATTTGATGAAATAAAAGGGAATTTTGTGGATTTTATCCCTTTTTGTATGTGTAGGTTGTTTGACTATTTTTACGGGATATAATATAATAATATTATATGCAGGAGTGTCGAGGTCGAGCGAAAGTCAATCTTTGCTTGAACGTTACGGGGAAAAAGGACGGTTTTCACCTCTTGGACGGGGTGTACGTTTCTCTCTCCCTTTTCGATACCGTTCGGTTACAAAGAAACGGCTCGGACTTTTGCCGCGTATCGTATACCGACGGCAGAACGTACGCAAACGATTCGGCTCGGACGGCGTGTGAACTTTTGCAAAAGACTTTTCATACCGAAGGGTTTGACGTGTTGATAGAAAAACGCATTCCCGAGCGGATGGGACTGGGCGGTTCGTCCGCCGACGCCGCCGCCGTCGTGCAAGCGTTTACAAAGGAGTTTTCCTATTCCGTCGACCGAGCAATGCTTTTGCGGATGGGAAGCGACGTCCCTTTTCAGGTACAGGGCGGTTGCGCCGAAGTAAGAGGATGCGGAGAGAAAATCGACAAACTTTCCTTGCCGAAACTCTTTTGTTGCCTTTTGCTTCCGAGAGAAGGCGTTTCCACGTCGGCGTGTTTTCGTCTTTACGACGAAATCGGCGGGGAAGAAGTCGACGTGAAAGGTTGTATTGCTTCTTTGCAAAAAAAAGAACCCGTCGACTACGGAAACGCCTTAGTAAGAAGTGCCTGTCGCTTGAACGGAAAGGTGGCGGAAGGATTGCGGATTTTACGGCAAGCAGGTTTCTCCTGCGGAATGACGGGCAGCGGCAGTGCGCTGTTCGGGACGGAATATGACGAAACGTCGTTTTTCGAAAAACGGAAGAAAGTTGTGGCGGGAGAGGACTTTACCGTTCTGACCGTTACGACGGAGGAGTAAAGTGTTTATGAAAAACTATGACTACCCGGTGTACCTTTTTAACGAAGGAACAAACTATGAATCGTACCGCTTTTTTATGCCGGCGTACGTGCAGCACGAAGGCAGAAAGTGTTGGCGATTTCGAGTGTGGGCGCCTCATGCCGAAAGCGTTTCCGTCGTCGGAGATTTTAACGACTGGGACAGAACGGTCAACGTCATGGAAAAAGTCGCTTCTTCGGGTATTTGGGAATGTTACGTCCGAAACGCCAAAAAGTTTTCCGCTTATAAATTCAGTTTGGAAGGTGCCGATCACGTCATTCGTTTGAAAGCCGATCCGTACGCTTCCCATTGTGAAACCGCACCCGCCAACGCTTCGAAGATTTTTGACATCAACGGCTACGATTGGCAGGACGGGGAGTATTTGAAAGAAAGATCGGGTAAAAATTCCTACGAAAGCCCCATGAACATCTACGAAGTCCACTTGGGTTCGTGGAGAAGATACGAGGACGGCAATTATTATTCTTATGCCGACGACGCCAAAGAATTGGTTTCTTACGTGAAAGAAATGGGATATACCCACGTGGAAATATTACCGGTAACCGAACACCCCTTCGAGGGCAGTTGGGGCTATCAAACGACGGGACTTTTTGCCCCCACCTCTCGGTACGGAACCCCGCACGACTTTATGGCTTTGGTCGACGCCTTTCATAAAGCGGGCATCGGCGTTATTTTGGACTTCGTCGTCAGCCATTTTCCCAAAGACGCCTTCGGCTTGTTTGAGTTCGACGGCACCTGTCTGTACGAATACAGCGATATTTATAAGCAGGAACATAAGAACTGGGGAACCAGAGTCTACGACTTTAACAAACCGCAGGTTCGGAGCTTTTTGATCAGTGCGGTGGATTTTTGGATACAAAACTACCATATCGACGGGATTCGGCTGGATGCCGTCGCCAGTATGTTGTACTTAAACTACGACCGCAGAGCGGGAGAGTGGCAACCGAACGATTTCGGCGGCGAATATAACTTGGAAGCCATTTATTTCCTGCAAACGATGAATAAAAATATCCTTTCCCGTCATCCCGACGTTTTGATGATAGCCGAAGAAAGCACCGCTTTCCCGATGGTAACCATGCCTCCGGCGCTCGGCGGTTTGGGCTTTAATTACAAATGGAATATGGGTTGGATGAACGATATTTTGGATTATGTAAAAATCGATCCCTTCTTTCGGGCGGGGGCGCATAACAAGATTACCTTCTCCATTACTTACGCATTCAGCGAAAACTATATTTTGCCGTTCTCTCACGACGAAGTGGTGCATGGCAAACTGAGTTTGATCGGACGGATTCCCTGTGGCTACGAAGATAAATTCGGCGGCGTCAAAACATTACTGTCCTATCAAATGGCGCATCCGGGTAAAAAACTGAACTTTATGGGCAACGAATTCGCTCAGTTTATCGAGTGGGATAACAATAAAGAATTGGATTGGTTGTTGCTTGCGTATCCGGCACATATCGGTTTTCGAGAATACGTCAAGGATTTGAATTGGTTTTATCGGGAAAATAAAGAATTATACGAACTGGACACTTCGTACGACGGTTTCAAATGGACGGTCGTGGACGATAATTTGCAAAATATCGTCGTCTTCACACGCTACGCCAAGAACGGCGACAGCTTGATTTTCGTGGCGAATTTCTCTCTGTCGGAAAGACGGGGGTATCAAATCGGCGTCGATAAGAAGGGACTGTACGAAGAAGTACTCCATACCGAGCACGTCAAGTACGGCGGAAAGGTGGAGTATCGGGAACACGAAACGATCGATATACCCAATCACGGAAAGAAACAGTCCATCGTCCTGACCGTCGAAGCCAACGCCGCCATGTTCATCCGCTTAAAGAAAGAATATGCGGTGGAAGAAGACATAGTATTGATTGATACCACACCGGACGAACCGGCACCCAAAACCAAAAAGAAAAAATAAGGAGAAAAGCCAAATGTTGACCACGAAGAAAGAATGTGTCGCCATGTTGCTTGCGGGCGGACAAGGCACAAGACTGGGAGTTCTTACGAAGGACGTCGCCAAACCCGCCGTACCGTTCGGCGGAAAGTACCGCATCATTGATTTCCCTATTTCCAATACCATCAATTCGGGAATAGATACCATCGGCGTACTGACGCAATATCAACCTTTTGAATTGAATCAGTATATCGGAAACGGTCAACCTTGGGACTTGGACCGGTTGAACGGGGGAGCTTTTGTATTGCCTCCTTACCAAAGGGGTAAATCGGGAGAATGGTATAAGGGTACGGCAAACGCCATTTACCAAAATATCAATTTTATCGACCGCTACGATCCCGATTACGTTTTGATCCTTTCGGGCGATCATATTTACAAAATGGACTACGCCGAAATGTTGGCTTTCCACAAACAAAAGAACGCCGACTGCACCATAGCCGTCTTGGAAGTCAGTTTGGAAGAAGCCTCCCGTTTCGGTATCATGAATACGAACGACGACGGCAGCGTATACGAATTTGAAGAAAAGCCCAAAAAGCCGAAGTCGACCAAAGCCAGTATGGGTATTTATATTTTCTCTTGGGCAAAACTCCGAGATTATTTGATTCGGGACGAAGAGAATAAGAGTTCTTCCAACGATTTCGGAAAGAATATCATCCCCGACATGCTCGCCGACGGACAAAAATTGTTTGCGTACGATTTTTCGGGATATTGGAAAGACGTAGGGACGATCAGTTCCTTATGGGAAGCCAATATGGATTTGCTCCATCCCGAAAGCGGATTGGTCATCAACGACAGAAATTGGAAAATTTACGCCAGAAATATCGCATATCCTCCGCAATACATAGGAAACGGGGCATTTTTGGACAATAGCATCGTCAGTGAAGGCTGTCAGATCTTCGGTACCGTCGTCAATTCCGTCGTCTATCAAGGTGCTACGGTTGCCAAAGGTGCCGAAATACGAGACAGTATCGTCATGCCGAATGCGGTCATCGGAGAAAACGCAAGAATCAGTCACGCCATAGTCGGGTGGAACACCGTCGTGGGAAATAACAGCGTCATCGGGGCACCGCAAGACGCTCCCGTAAAGGGAGAGTGGAACATTGCCGTCGTGGGGCCGGAAATGACGCTGGCAAGAAACACCGTCGTCCGCGAAGGCGAAATGATCGGAAGATAAGGAGGCAGGTTATGAACAATATGATGAGTATTTTGTTTGCGTCGGGTAGCGAAAGCAAACTGAACGAATTGACTTTACACCGTACTACGGCATCGTTACCGTTCGGCGGCAGATACCGTTTGATCGATTTTACCCTCAGTAACCTCGTCAACAGCGGCATTACGCAAGTGGGTATCGTGACCAGAAGTAACTATCAATCCTTAATGGATCATATCCGTCAAGGCAGAGATTGGGACTTGAACCGTAAAAACGGGGGTATTTCGGTATTCCCTCCCTTTGTGTACAATTCTTCCCGAGAGGTATACAAGGGAAAAATCGAAGCGATTTACAGTATCATGAGCTTTCTGCACCATAGCAGCGAGCAGTTCGTGGTGATTACGAATTGCAACATCGCCACCAACATAGATTTCGGAAAAATGTTTGACAGGCATATCGAAACGGGTGCCGACGTAACGATGTTGTCGCACGAAGGATTCACGACTACCTCCCGTCGTATCGTCATCGAACGGGGCGAGGACGACAAGGTAAAAGATATTTACGAAACCGAAATGTCGGGCGAAGACAAAAAAGAAATTTCGTTGAATACCTATCTCATCAAAAAAGACTTGTTGATAGAATTGGTACAAAAAGCGTATGCGCGCGGGCAAGTGGACTTTGAGAAGGATATTATTTTCCCGTTGGTCGCCGAAGGCAGAGTATACGCCCAAAAGATAGATACCTACGCCGCTATCATCGACGACGTCAAAACGTATTATAACGAAAGTATGGAATTGTTGCGAGAGGATGTTCGACAACAACTGTTTTCCGCCGAAAATCGTATTTACACCAAAGTAAAAGACAGCGTCCCTACGGTCTACGGCAAGGGTGCGCACGTGCAAAATTCCCTTCTTGCCGACGGCTGTATCATTAACGGAACGGTGGAAAACTCCATTCTTTTCCGTAACGTTCGGATAGAAGAAGGAGCGGTGGTGAAAAACTCCATAATCATGGAAAACGGTGTAATCGGTAAAAACTCTTCGATCAAGTACGCTATCACCGATAAGGACGTTATTATCAGCGAAAACCGAGAAATATCCGGTTTTTCCACCTATCCTATCGTCATCGTGAAGGGTAAACGGGTATAAGTTTTTTTCGAAAAGGAGAGAATATCATGAGAATTTTGTTTGCAACCGGAGAGGCAGGACCGTTTCTCAGAACGGGCGGTTTGGGGGATGTGGCGCAGGCACTTCCGTATGCTTTGAATAAAGAAGGACAGGATGTGCGTATCGTTATGCCCTTATACGAAGGCATCGGCGGCGACTTTCGTCAAACCATGCAGTTCGTGGGTAGTAAGATTATTTTCTTGGGTTGGCGGCAACAGTATGCCGGTCTGTTCCGTTGCATTTATAACGGCGTAACCTATTACTTCGTCGATAACGAATACTATTTTAAGCGGAGTACTCCCTACGGACACTACGACGACGGAGAGCGGTTTGCGTTCTTCTCGAAAGCCGTCCTCGACCTTCTGCCGTTGATGAATTTCGGCCCCGAAATCATTCATTGTAACGATTGGCAAACGGGTTTGATTCCCGTCATGCTCGACGCCTTCTTCCGCGGAGACGAAACCTACGGCGGTATCAAGACGGTACTCACCATCCATAACATCGAGTTTCAGGGCAATATGGACAGAAGCTGCATTTCCGACGTGTACGGCATCCCGTCCGCTTATCAGAGTGTGGTAGAATACGGAAACTGTGCCAATATGTTAAAGGCGGGTATCGAAGGGGCGGATAAAGTCACGACGGTCAGTCAGACCTACGCCAACGAAATCATGAGTCCGTATTTTGCCTACGGGTTGGAAGGAATTTTGGCACGTCGAGCTTTTAAGCTTTCCGGCATCGTCAACGGCATAGATACCGTTTTGTATAACCCGTTGACCGATAAATCGCTGTTTGCACCGTTCTCGGTCAAGAATTTTTCCAAACGGGTGGAAAACAAAAAAGGTTTGCAAGAACTGGTGCATTTGCCCGTTGCCCCCGAAAAACCGTTAATCGGTATGGTGACGCGCTTGACCAATCAAAAGGGTTTGGATCTCGTCATGGAAGTCCTTGACGACATTCTGTCGATGGATCTTCAAATGGTTATACTCGGTACCGGAGACTGGAAGTACGAAACCGCTCTGCGAGAAATGGCAAGCCGCTACGGGAATAAACTCGCCGTCATCATAAACTTTTCCAAAGACGTCGCCAGCAAAATTTACGGCGGAAGCGATATGTTCTTGATGCCCAGTAAGTTTGAGCCGTGCGGACTGAGTCAGTTGATTGCCATGCGGTACGGTTCCATTCCGATTGTACGGGAAACGGGCGGCTTAAAGGATACCGTACTGCCGTTCAATCCCGTAGAAAAATCGGGCAAAGGGTTCACCTTTAAGACTTATAACGCCTACGATATGTTAGATGCCGTTCGTCGTGCGGTCGGTACCTATTATAATAAAGAAGAGTGGACGGCTTGCATGAAAAACGCCATGAGCGGCGAGTACGGCTGGGAACAGTCGGCTTTGCGCTACGTCGCTTTATATGAAGAAATTATTAAATAAACGGAGCAATATTTGTATTTATGGAAATCACGAAGAAAGAGTTCAAAAGTCTAATCGAAGAACAACTTATTAAGACTTTTGGCGTAAAAAAAGAGGAAGCGAGCGAAAGAATCCTTTACCGCGCCCTCTGTTTGGTGGTCAAAGACCTCCTCACGAAAAAGCGAGTCGCTTTCAAAAACAAAGTAAGAAATCAAGGCAAAAAACAAGTCTACTATATGTCTATGGAGTTCCTTTTGGGACGTTCTTTACGGAACCATCTGTATAACAGCGGATGGTTGGATGCGGCGACGAACGCCGTCAAAGATTTGGGATTCGACATCAACGACTTGATGGCAATCGAACCCGATGCCGGTTTGGGAAACGGCGGTTTGGGCAGACTTGCCGCGGCGTATATGGACAGTTTAACTTCTTGCGGCTATCCCGCGGGCGGTTTCTCCATTCGGTACGACTACGGTATTTTCAAACAAAGAATCGTAGACGGTTGGCAAATGGAAATGCCCGACGAATGGCTGAAAGAAGGAGACGTGTGGCTTAACCCCCGTCCCGACGATACCTTTGAAGTCAAGTTCGGCGGTCATATCGAGGAGGACTGGTCGAGCGGGAATTTGAAATGTAATCAGGTGGGCGCAACCACGATTCTGGCGATTCCTTACGACATGAACGTTTCGGGGTACGACAGTGAAGCGGTCAACACCATCCGTCTTTGGAGTGCGAGAGCACCGATGGACTTTGATATTCAAATGTTTTCGAGAGGGGAGTACGTCAAGGCAATCGAAGCCAAAGCGATGGCGGAATCCATCAGTAAAGTTTTGTATCCCGCCGATAACCATTACGAAGGGAAATCCCTACGTCTGCGTCAGCAGTATTTCTTCGTCAGTGCCAGTATTCAGAGCATTTTGAAGAAGCATTTGCAGTACAATAAGTCGTTGGATAATCTACCCGAAAAAGTGGCGATTCATATTAACGATACCCACCCGACTTTGTGCATACCCGAGTTGATGAGAATCCTTCTCGACGACTACGGCTATTCTTGGGACAAGGCATGGAAGATCATTACCGAAACGGTTTCTTACACCAATCATACCGTCATGAGTGAAGCGTTGGAAGTATGGCCGCAGGATTTGTTCAAAACCTTGTTACCCCGTATCTATCAAATCGTTTGTGAAATCAATCAGCGGTATTGTGCGGAATTATGGAAACGGTATCCCGATTGTTGGGATAAGATTTCCCAAAATGCCATTATGAGTGACAGTTTGATACGTATGGCAAATATTGATCTGGTGGCGAGCCACAC
>DCGI01000042.1:10034-22278 GCA_002315475.1 Christensenella sp. UBA1782
AAAAGTTTACCAACGTAACCAACGGCATTACCCATCGTAGGTGGGTGGGCGAAGCCAATCCCGACCTTGCCGCACTTCTGCACGACGTCATCGGGGACGGGTGGCTAAAGCACCCCGACGAATTGGAAAAACTGTTGAAGTTCCAAAACAATCACGACGTACTCGACAGACTGTTTGCCATTAAACGGAAGAATAAAGAACGTCTTGCCGAATATATCCGTCAGGCGAACGGCGTTCTCGTCGATCCCGAAAGTATCTTCGACGTGCAGGTCAAACGGTTGCACGAATACAAACGACAACTTCTAAACGCCTTGCATATCCTTGATTTGTATAACCGCTTAAAGATGAATCCGAATATGGATATCGTGCCGAGAACCTTCATTTTCGGGGCGAAAGCGGCGAGCAGCTATTATATGGCGAAACAGATTATTCGTTTGCTTTGCACTATCGGCGAAGTGGTCAACAACGATCGGAGTATTCAAGGCAAAATCAAGGTGGTGTTTCTCGAAAACTATCGGGTTTCTTTGGCGGAAATCATCATGCCCGCCAGCGAAATTTCCGAGCAAATTTCCATTGCCGGAAAAGAAGCGAGCGGAACGGGCAACATGAAATTCATGATTAACGGTGCGGTTACGCTCGGCACGATGGACGGAGCCAACGTGGAAATCCATGAGCGTGTCGGGGACGAAAACATTTTCATTTTCGGACTGTTGACCGAAGAAGTCAACAAACTCGTGCGGGAAGGCTATAATCCTACCACCTATTATACGACCGATCAAAGAATCAAACGCATCATCGACCAACTGCGTGCGGGCTTCGGCGGGGTGAGTTTCGGCGAAATCGCCGATGGTCTTACCATCGGAAGAAACGGTGTAGCCGATCCCTATCTCTGTCTTGCCGATTTCGCCTCTTATTGCGATGCACAGGGGAGAGTCAACGATACCTATCTCGACAGGTATCGTTTCGGGCGGATGGGCCTTGTCAACATTGCCAAGGCAGGCTTCTTCGCAGCCGACAGAAGCGTGGAAGAATACGCTACGCGGATTTGGGGACTTGCTAAAGTATAATCATGAACGCAGAGGTTCTTTACGATTTTACCGATTCTTATTACAAAACACCCTTTGGGGCGGTTTCTACCGCGCAAAGGGTGTCTTTGCGTATACGGGTTCGTGCCGACGTAGGTGCTAAAGGGGCAGCCGTTTTTTTCCGTAAGCATACGCATTTTTTCTCGTATACCTGTATCGAAACAAACCGAACCCAAACGTTTACGGAATACGCTTGCGAGTTTATCCTCGACAGAGAAGGAGTATATTATTATCGGTTTGAAGTCTATACCGATTACGGCGTTCGATTTTGCGGAAAAGGGGAGAACGGGCAAGCTCTTTTCGGAGATTGGTTACCCGAATGGCAACTTTCGGTATATAAAGATTCCTTTTCCACACCCGACGAATTCAAAGGCGGCGTGGTGTATCAAATTTTCTGCGATCGTTTTTGCAAGAAGGGCGAAAGCCCCTTGCCTCGTTACGGCACCGTGAAAAAGTGGACGGACGAGGTCGGCGAAACGGATGAACAAGGCGTATATCGCGCCGATGATTTTTTCGGGGGAAACTTTGCCGGCATCGAGTCGAAGTTAGACTACCTTTGTTCGCTCGGCGTAACCCATCTTTATTTATCTCCTATCTTTGAAAGCAACAGTAATCACCGTTACGATACGGCGGATTATTCGCACGTAGAACCCATGCTCGGCGGGGAGGAAGGCTTTCTGTCTTTATTACGGAAAGCCAAAGAAAAGGGCATCGGAATCCTGTTGGACGGCGTCTTTAATCATACCGGTTCGGACAGCGTTTACTTTAACAAAGAAGGACATTATCCTTCCGTAGGTGCTTATCAAAGTACGACGAGTCCCTATTCTTCGTGGTATACCTTCTACGATTTTCCCGACGAATACCGGTGTTGGTGGGGTATCCCTTGCGTGCCGACCGTTTCTCGAAACGCCGTCGGTTTCCAAAAAGAGATAGAAGAAAACGTCCTCAAAAAGTGGACGAAAGCGGGCGTGAGCGGTTGGCGACTGGACGTTGCGGACGAATTGTCGGATGCCTTTTTGGACGGGATACGGCGTGCCGTTAAGGAAACCAACGAAAATGCCGTCGTCATCGGAGAGGTTTGGGAGGACGCCAGCACCAAAGAAAGCTACGGAGAAGAACGCCGCTATTTTCAAGGCGAACAACTGGACGGCGTGATGAATTACGTCTTTCAGGACGCCGTTATACGATATTTATTGGACGGCGACGCAACGGCTTTCTGTTCGTCGGTTTGGCTTCTTGCCGAAAACTATCCCGCAAAATCGTTGGATTGTTGCTTGACGTTGTTGGACAGTCACGACACTTTTCGGATTCTTACCGCTCTTTCGGGAGCCGTTCCGCCCGAAACCAAAGAAGCAAGAAGACGGTACCGTCTTTCGCAAGAGGAGTACGAACGAGGCAAAAAAAGACTGTTTCTTGCGGCGTGTCTGCAATACTTTTTACCCGGTGTGCCTTCTTTGTATTACGGTGACGAAATCGGTCTGGAAGGATTTGAAGATCCCTTCAATCGCCGTCCCTATCCTTGGGGACAAGAGGATACCGAAATTCTCACCCACTATCAAAAACTCGGTTCTCTGCGAAAAAAATATCGTTCTTTGTTTTTAGGCATGCCCCGCCTTTGGGCAAACGGCACCGCCGTAACGATGCAACGAGGTTCTCTCCGTTTGACGGTCGATCCCGTATCCATGCGGTTTGAAATTTCCGAATAAAAAAAAGACGTCCTTCGGGCGTCTATTTTTTTGGCTTTTTACGGGAAGAACAGGACGAGCAATTCTTACACGACGAGCAATCTTTACAGGACGAGCAATTTTTACAGGACGAGCAATTTTTACACGATGAGCAACAGCTTTTACCCTTTTTCTTGGCGTAGATCAGGTATACGATCGCAAGGATAAGCCAAACGGCAAGGATGGCGACGAGAATCCAATCGACGGTAGACATTTATCCTCCGCAAACGGTGATGAATTGGAAGATGATGCACGAACAAACCCATGCGATAACGCATTGGATGCAAACGATCAGTAAAGCTTTCGGCAGGCTCTTAAGTTCCTTCCGAATGGTGGTTACGGCGGCAACGCAGGGGGTATACAGTAAGGTGAAAGTCAAAAAGCTGTACGCCGAAGCCGCAGTAAAGAGGGAAGCCGTTGCACCGCCCGTCAATACTTCCAAAGTGCTTACGACGGCTTCTTTGGCGGTAAAACCGGCGATTAAAGCGGTGGTCGATTGCCAGTTCCCGAAGCCGCAAGGCTTGAATACGGGTGCAAGGAAAGAGCCGATGGCGGCGAGCATACTTTTGTCGGTTTCCACAAAATTGAAACGAATGTCAAAGGACTGCAAAAACCATATAATCAAACTCGTAATAAAAAGGATGGTAAAAGCTTTGACGAGGAAGTCTTTGGCTTTTTCCCACATAAGCAGCAAAACGCTTTTCGGGGAAGGCAATCGATAATTGGGTAGTTCCATAACGAAAGGATTGGGATTGCCGCGAAAAACGGTTACTTTTAAGAGCAAAGCAAACAGAATACCGATGACGATACCGCCGAGGTACAAGGCGAGCATAATGAGGGCTTTATAGTTCGGGAAAAACGCCGCCGTAAAAAGGGCGTAAATCGGTATTTTGGCAGAGCAACTCATAAAGGGAATCAGCATGATGGTCATCTGTCTGTCCCGTTTACTGGATAGCGTGCGGGCGCTCATGACGGCGGGGACGCTACAACCGAAGCCGATCAGCATCGGTACGATGCTTTTTCCCGAAAGTCCGATTTTTCGTAATAATTTATCCATGACGAACGCCACCCGAGCCATATAGCCGGTATCTTCGAGTATGGACAGAAAGAAGAACAGAACGACGATATACGGGATGAACGACAGAACGCTGCCCACACCGTTAAAGACGCCGTCCCGAATCAAACTGATCATCACTTCGTTGGTACCGAAAGAGGTCAGACCGCTTACGAGAAGTTCGCAAAGTTTATCCAGTCCCAAAGCAATCAGCTCGCTCAGATAGTAACCGATAACTTCGAAGGTAAGATAAAAGACTAAGAACATAATGCCGATAAAAATCGGAATGGACGCATACTTGTTGGTCAGGATTTTGTCGATTTTTTGGCTTCGCTTGTGTTCCTTGCTTTCTTCGCAACGAATGACGGTATTCTTGCAAATGTCCTCGATAAAGGTGTAACGCATATCGGCTATGGCAGCGTGTCTGTCCATGCCGTGTTCGGTTTCCATTTCTACCACGCTATGCTCGACGAGTTCGATTTCGTTTTCGTCCAAAGCGAGCATATCGACGATGTCTTTATCCCCTTCGATGACTTTCATGGCACCGAAACGGGGATTCAGTCCGGCGTTTTCGGCGTGGTCTTCCACAATGTGCGTGACGGCGTGAATACAACGGTGAATGGCACCCGACTTGCAAAAATCGTATACGGCAGGCGTAATTTTCTTTTTTGCCGTTTCGATTAAGGTCTTTAACAGCTCGGCAACCCCTTCGTTCTTCGCCGCACTGACGGGAACGACGGGGACGCCGATGGCTTCCGAAAACTTTTGAATATCGACGCTTCCGCCGTTGGCGGTCAATTCGTCCATCATGTTTAAGGCAATGACGGTGGGAATTCTTAATTCCAGCAGTTGTAAGGTGAGATATAAATTCCGTTCCAAATTGGTGGCGTCGACGATATTGATGACGGCATCGGGTTTGGATTTAATCAAAAAATCTCTCGTTACGATTTCTTCGCCCGAGTAGGGACGTAACGAGTAAATACCGGGAAGGTCGACGACCGAACAGTCTTTGGCGGATTTGATGATGCCGCTTTTACCGTCTACGGTGACGCCGGGGAAATTCCCGACGTGTTGATTGGATCCCGTCAGTTGGTTAAATAAGGTGGTTTTTCCGCAATTTTGATTGCCGATGAGCGCAAAAATCATGGCACCTCCACTTCAATCAAATGTGCGTCCGCTATACGCAAAGTCAAATTATAACCGCGGATCAAAATCTCCATCGGATCGCCCATCGGTGCGAACTTGACGATTTTGACTTTGGTCTTGGGAATCAAACCCATGTCGAGCAGGTGACAACGAAGATTTCCGCTGCCCCCCACTTTCGTGATGGTTCCTTCCTGACCGATTTTCATTTTTTCGAGCGTCATATAGTACCTCTTTACTCTATGTCGGTTTTTGTGCTTTATACCGAAAAAACGGAGAAGCTTTGCCCTTTGTTGCCGAAGCTTTTCCGTTTTTCTTTACTTTTTCTGATTGTCGTTTGCACGAATCTCGTTCCGTTTAATCTTACCCGAAGTGGTCTTGGGGAGTTCGGTTACAAATTCCACGATACGCGGATACTTGTACGGAGCGGTGTTCTTTTTGACGTATACTTGCAGTTCTTTGGCAAGTTCGTCCGACGCAACGTAGCCCTTGGCGAGTACGATGGTCGCCTTGACGACCTGTCCCCGTTGCGGATCGGGTACGCCGGTGATAGCACATTCCAATACGGCGGGATGTTCCATCAAAGCACTCTCCACTTCAAACGGTCCTATTCGGTAGCCGCTGGACTTGATGACGTCATCCGTCCTACCGACAAACCAGTAGTATCCGTCTTCGTCGTAGTAGGCGAGGTCGCCCGTATGGTGATAGCCTCCGCCCAGACGCTCTTTCGTCAGTTCGGGACTGTTATGGTACATATACACCAAACTCGGTTGCGGATTATGAATACGAATGACGATTTCACCCACCACACCCGGTTGTACGTCGTGCATGTTTTCGTCTACCAAATGTACGTCGTACAGCGGAGAAGGTTTGCCCATGCTTCCGGCACGAATATCCATCATGCAGAACGTCCCCATAATGATACTGGTTTCCGTCTGTCCGTAGCCTTCGTAGATTTTTTGTCCCGTAGCTTCGTAAAACTTCTTCCAAACCTCGGCGTTCAGAGCTTCTCCCGCCGTCGAACAGTGAGAAAGGGAGCTTACGTCGTATTTCGTCAAATCTTCTTTAATTAAAAAGCGGTAAATGGTCGGGGGCGCACAGAAAGTGTCAATATGATACTTTTCGATTCTTTCCAACAAATCGGTCGGTTGGAACTTATGAAAATAATCGTAGATAAAAAGGCAGGCACCCGCAATCCATTGTCCGTAAAGCTTGCCCCAACTGCACTTTGCCCAGCCCGACTCGGACGAGGTGAAATGTAAACCGTCGTCGACGACTTTGTGCCAGAATACGGCGTTATAAATGAATCCTAACGGGTATAAAAAGTTATGGGCGACCATTTTGGGATAGCCTGTCGTACCCGAAGTAAAATAAATCACCGATTCGTCGTATAGGTCGGTTTCTATCGGCGTCCAAACGTCGGATGCCTTCTCGATGGCTTCGGAATAATTTTCGTAGCCTTCCCGTTCTCCGATGGTGAAATAAATAAAATCGTCGGGCAAAGAAGGACGGGTTTCTTCGACGTTCTTGATAACGGAGTCTTCGTTTATCGAAATCAGGCATTTCGCTCCCGCACCCTTGATGCGGTACTCGATATCCTTCGCCGTCAAAAGGAAGGTCGCCGGAATAATCACGATACCCGCCTTGTGACACGCCATGATGGTCACCCAATACTCCCAACGGCGGTTCAACATGGTCATGACGATGTCCCCTTTCTTTAAGCCTTTTTGCGTCAAGACGTTGGCGACTTTGTTGCTGAGTAAGGATAAATCCTGAAACGTAATGATTTTTTCTTCGCCTTGGTCGTTGCACCATAAAATGGCTCTTTTGTCGGGAGCGATGCGAGCGTATTCGTCGATGACGTCATAGGCAAAATTGAATTTTTCGGGAATTTTTAACTTGGCGTTCTTGCGAAAATCTTCATAATCGCTGTATTCCGTTCGATCTAAAAATCGATGGATGAGATTCATGGGTATTACTCCTTTTCCTGTTATGAAAAAAGCACCTTACTTTGCTTGTAAGGTGCCTTGCTTTCTTTTTTGGGACTTACAAGCAATGTTAAATGGACATCGATACGACGACGTTTACGACGACAATACGGACGACTTTTTCCATTCCTGCAAAATTCATGCTTATATGCTACCACATTTTTCGGTTTTGGTCAAATCATTCACGCAGATTTGTTGATTTTTGTATGATTTTCATAGAAGAAAGGCTTTATGAAGGAGTCCCGACGGCTCTTGTTCCGTCGGGATTCTTAAAGAGGCGAGGCGGTTTTTATTCGGTCAAATCCGATACGAACGCAAATAGTCGAACGTGGTGGATTGACCACGTTCCCAAAGGGACGGAAAAAATACAGGTTTTTTTAGAAGCCGATACGTTTTTTCTCAAAAACTACTCGGAAATTCGGATAGAATCCGTTGTTTGTCGTTCAAAATCGTCGAAAGAGGACTCGGCTTTTTCTGAAAACGGTTCTTTCTCGTCCGAATACTCGTGAATATCGGCGGGACAACCGGTACAGATAAGAATGACGGTTCTCGTATAATACGACATGGCTTTGCAAGCAAAATGCAGAGAAAAATTCAACGCAACGAACAGAAAAAAAGCCAGTTGCAGCGTAGATATTTTTTTAAGTTTTTGTAAAAATCCTTTCATGTTCTCTCCCGTTCTCTCTAAAAAAAGACTTCCCCGTTGTCGAGGAAGTCTTATCCGTGCGTATCGTTAGTCTGCACTCGTGGTGAAAGTGTTGTTGTTTTCGGTGATGTTGCAATTATATTTCCGACCGTAATAGTGACCGAAATAGGTTTCGTCGGTAGCCGACAGGGTGACGTCGGTCAGTGTATTGTCTTCCATGAGGACGTTTTCGCCATTAACACCGATTCTGCCCACGATGCCGCCGACTTCTTCGGCACCGGAAACCGACACGTTTTGCAAGGTGCAATCGGTTATGTTGAAGGTCGTCGCCGTATCGCCGCTCATGTATAAGAATCCCGCCAAACCGCCGACTTCTTTCCCCGTCGAAGTAACGGTGGAATTTTTGACGCAACAATTCACAAGGTAGTCTTCGTGTGAAGCGGAATTCGTGTCGCCGACGACGGCACCGGTGTATTTCGTCCCCGAAACGGTACAACGATCCACCATGCAGTTCGAAAATCCGTATCCGCTTGCGGCGATGACGGCTGCAAACGCCTCGCTGACGTTGGTGGTGCAGGACGAGTAGACGAAGTTTGCGTTCGATACGTAGTCCACTACAGAGAAGAACCCGACAGAGGAAAGATTGGTGACGCTCAAATTCTTGACGTAGTGGTTTTGGAAATCCCATTCTGCGCCGTATTCGTTAATCGGCGTCCACGCTACGTTATTCAAGTCTAAGTTGAAGTTAATAAACACGTAGGCTTCGGTGCCGGAGTTTCCTTTGTTGTGGTTCCCGTTGGGGGCGTGGTATTGCGTTTTGTTGAAGGCGTCGGAAAGATAATAGGCTAAGCCCTGCGGAGAATTGATGTCTATTCTCCAACGGTGCAAGGTACCGCCACCAACCGGCCAGATATAATCGTCCATGGCGGTTACCGTAACCGCACTTGCGTCTTCGGTACCGTCCCAAATCGACCAAACGAGGTGGCTGTACGGATTTTTTCCGCACTTGATGCAGGTTTCGTCTACGTAAACGTGTTCACATTCGGCTTGTACCTGCGTCGTCGTTTCGGTGACGGCTTCTTGCTTTTTGGCTTCGGTTACGATATTTTCGCCGACCGTCGATTCGATGACCATATTGCCTAAGGCGGAAAGGACGCTGTTATTCTTATTGCTACCGTCACCGGACGATTTGTTGGCGATTCCGTTAGAACCTGCGGTGTAGACGTAGACTCTTTCTTCGGACAAAACGCCGTTGTCGTTGCCGTAAACTTCCTGAACGGTAACGAGTAAGGTTTCGTCGGAAACGGTGACGGCGTCCCGCGTGATTCTTGCGGGAACGGCGGCTTCGGGCTTTTTCGCAATGGTAATGGCGTTATAACCGTTTCCCGTAGCCGAAATGTTCAACGTGTTGATTTTGGCGGTTTCTTCCAAAACGATTTTGCCGGTTTTGATTTCCAAAAACGCCACTCTGCCGTATTCGTGATAGGAGGATTGCCCCGCCGCATGCAAAATGACTTCTTTGGCGATACCGTAGTGCGTGACGGAATCGCATCGATACGAATCCGTTCCGTAGGTGCCTACTTCGTTGACGGTGGCTTCCAACGTGGTATTCAAACTGTTCGTGCGAATCAAAACGGTTTTGATGCCGTCGGAATTGGTATAAACGATTTCGGTGATGTCTGTATTGTCGCCGACGTCCAGACCGGTGTGTAAGCCGCTCAGTTCACCCGTTACCGTACCGGCAAGATAGACGGAATAGGTTTGCGGGATATTCAGTTCTCCGCTGCCCGAACCGAAGGCGGTTACGCTCGCTCCGTCGACGTTATAGAAGCGGAATAAAGAATAATCGGCACCGACCGAAGTCACCGAAGCGGTGGTTTTTGTTTGACGATAAGTACCGTCTTGCATATAGACGAACAGTCCGCTGACGGAGTCCCAAAGTATAAAATCGTTATCGTCGCCCGCGTCGGCAATCCCTTGCGCAAGGTCGTTCGTTTCCGTCAACGAAAAAGCCGTTTTGTTTCCGCTCGTCATGGCGGAGAAGACGGCGTCTACGGCGTCGTAAGGGGTTTGCTTCTTGGATTGCCCGAGTAAATGGGTATTGAGGTCGTCGGTCAAACGCTCGGCTTGCAGGTTATATGCCTTTGCCGTCGTATACGCACAGGCAAAGTCGTCGGAAATGTGACAGTTTGCAGTGGTTTCGTTTCCGCTTGCGTTGACGGTGGCGGTCGGCATGGTGCCGGAATAGTCGCTTTCTCGACGGAAAGTACCGAGTACGATTTCTTGCGTACTGTCGTCGGCTACGGTGACGTTATAGGTGTCGCCGGCAAGGTCAAGACCGTTTTTGTCTAAATAAAAATTATTTGTCGGTGCGATGTCTACCGTTTCGCCGAGATCGGCTACAAGAACGTTTAACGTGTTCTTATCGCTCAAAACGAAATCGTCCGCTTCGGCTACGAAATGAACCTTCGTGGCTTGGGCGGGAATTTCCACCAGGTTGAGAATTTGGGTGCAGTCGACTTGTATTTCGCAATAAATATCGTCTTTATCGTAAACTTCGCCGTTCTCACCCCAACGCCACCGAAAACCGATTTCGATATAGGGGTTTGTGAGGGTAGGCACGTCGGCGGTATAGGCTTCCGTCCACGTCGTGATTTCGTCGTAAGAAAAATAATAATCGTAAGAAATTCTCGTTGCCGTACCGGTGTAGGCGTCGGTGCCTTGGTTATAATTGTTTTTGACCGTCGTGTCGACGGGTACAAAGTCCCCGATGCCGGTCATTTTGTTGAGCGTTCTGCCGAGATTATCGGTAAAAGTGAATCCCGTAGGGAGATTTAAGAAGGTGGCGGTTACCGTAATCAAAGAGGAAACCTGTGTATTCGTTCCGTCCAGTTCCACCGACATATAACCTGCCGAGCCTACCGCTATACCCGAGCCGATATGGGCGTTGGCGTCCAGATTGGACACCGAGCCGCTTGCTTCGGCAAGGTTGGTTTCTTTGGCTACCGCCGTCGAAGGGTAGCCGTTTACTTTTAAGTTATAATTCCACGTGGATACCGAAGTGACACCGACGTATACCGTACCGGTTTGATATCGAGCAAAGACTCCGGCGACTACCGAAAAAGAAATTTCCAACGCAATGAAAAGCACGAAGGCAATGCGCAACGTGGAAATCTTTTTTATCCTCTCGAATATTTTTTTCATGTACTGCTCCTTTGTTTACGGATTCTTCTGTTTTATATAAACATAATGAATATCCATATTAAAAAAAGTATACATCAAAAAAAAAAGAATTGCAAGTGATATATTATAATAACTTTAATATATAGTATTTATTCTTTAGAAAAAAAAGGAAAACTATCGGCAGAAATCGGCTATTTCCCGATAGACGAGGCGGGAAAGGCGGGAAAAAGAGGAGTTATCTTTTTGTCCGACTGCTTTTCCGTCGATTTCTACGGCGCGTTGGCAGGGATACCCCGAGCTGGTTACGATGATTTCGTCCGCCGTAAAGAGTTCTTCGACGGAGCAACGACGTTCTTCGATGCGGAGAAAACTCCGGGCGCACGTAAGCAAATGCCGTCTACCCAAACCGTCCAACGTGCAGAAGGACGGCGGCGGGGCAAGGAGAACGCCGTTTTTGAGAACGGAGATATTGCTGTGCGCACATTCGGCGATTTCTCCGTTGCGGATGAAAACCGCCTCGTCACACCCCCGTTCTTCGGCTTGTTGCGCCGCAAGGACGTTGGGAATCAGATTGAGCGTTTTGACAAAGCATAAATCGTAGCGAGTGTCCTGTACGGTAAGAAGACGGAGACTTTTTTCGGGCGGGGCAATTTTTTTGGGATAAATCATGATCCAAAGGGAGGCTTTTTTTCGGCGATCGGCGTGATTTCGCACGCCACACCCGCAGGAAGCCTGAAAATATACGAACAGGTCGTCATCGTCGCATTGCGAAACGCCGTAGCGGAGCAGAGCGGAGATTTCTTCAAAGGTGTACGGCATACAAAGACCGACGTAAGAACAACCGAACAAAAACCGTTCGATATGCTCGTTTTCCGCAAAAATAACCTTATTTTTTGTATAAGCCGCATCGTAAATGCCGTCTCCGAAATAGCAGGCACGATCCAAACAGGGAACGGAAAGTTTTTCGAGTTCCGCCCATTTTCCGTTATAAAAGCCGATTGTTTTCATGCCTATACTTTATGACGGCATGGGCGAAAAAATGCGTCGCAGTTTTGTTGCATGGTTCAACAAGACGGTCGAACCGCTCGACATAACGAATAATCTCTTTGTTAATAATAAAAAGAGGGTTGTCAAAAAACTTGCGTTTTTTAACAGCCCCTATAATTTATTTGGCAAAAACGTAAATAACCCATAAAAACACAGGGAAGGGTGCGCAAAGTTTGGAGGGATTTTGGACGAAGTCGACTAAACGTGTACCGTCGTACTCGGAGGGAGACTTCGTCCAAGTTTTTGCCATTTCTTCAATCATCCTTATTTGTTATTAGAACGAAAAAATTTTTTTCTATACTAATATTGATTTTGGCAAAAACGTAAATCACCCATAAGGAATACGCAGGGAAGGGTGCGCACAGTTTGGAGGG
>DCGI01000065.1:0-14595 GCA_002315475.1 Christensenella sp. UBA1782
ATCGGCATATTCGATTTCGCTTCCGACCGAAATACCGTACGCAAGGCGGGTTACTTTGATGCCGAGCGGTTTGATTTGTCCCGCAATGTACGATGCGGTCAATTCTCCGCTAACGTCGGGATTCGTCGCCAAAATCACTTCTTCCACGCCGACCAAACGCGCCATCAATTCTTTGATGCGCACGCCTTCCACGCCGACGCCGTTTCGAAAATCAATCGTTCCGTGCAGAACGTGATAAACGCCTCGATAGCTTCCCATTTTTTCAAAGGGAGCAATATCTTTGGGTTGTGCCACCACGCAGATGATTTTCTTGTTGCGGGTTCGACAAAACTCGCAGACTTCCTCTTCTGTGTAATTTCCGCACTCTGGACAAAAATGAATATGCTCCTTGGCGTTGGTAATGGCGTCGGCAAACTCTTGGGCGTCTTCTTGAGAACCTTCGATAATTTTATACGCGTAACGAATCGCCGTCTTGTTTCCCACACCGGGAAGGGTACGAAAACAAGCGGCAAGCCTGTTGAGGGCGTCGGTCATAGATTAAAACAGACCTCCCAAACCGCCTGCTCCGCCTAAACCGCCCGTTAGCGGCCCCATCACCCTTTCCTGTTCTTTCTCCACCAGCTGCATGGCTTCGTTAAAACCGGCAAGAATCATATCTTCCAGCATTTCTACGTCGTCGGGATCGACCGCCTCTTTTGCGATTTTGATGGAAGAAAGTTTTCTGTCGCAAGTCATCACGACTTCCACCATACCGCCGCCTGCCGTAGCCACCACTTCGGTATCGGCAAGTTCTTGTTGCGCCGCCTGCATATCCTGTTGCATTTTTTGAGCTTGGCGCATCAATTGTTGCATATTGGCACCGCCGCCGCCTCCGCCGAATCCGTTAAATTTTCCCATATTTGTACCTCCAAAAAAATTGAGTTATTTTTCAAAAATCATAGCACCTTCCGTTTGAATAAAAAGGGGCTGTTTTTCGATATCCGATTGATAGTCCTTTTCGTTGACCAATTCTATCACGTAGTCGTGCGAAATCGCCGACATATAGTTTACCACACGAACGAACAAATAGCAATGGGGATTTTGTTGTACGTTCACGTTATTCTTATCCCCTTCGATTTCTTTTTTATCTTCGCCCACCACTTTCAGAACGAAAAATTCCGCACCTTCGCTCACCCGAATAAAATCGGATGCGGAAACGGTTTCCGTCCCGTCGGCGTAGAGATAACTCAGGAGTCTGTCATTCCTTCTGCGAAACGCTCCCGTATCGGCTACCGAATAATTCTCGATAACGTTTTCTGCCTTTTTTAGGTACTCTTCATGACCGAATACGGCACCGAAAACGCCGATAATCAAAAATACAGCCACACAAATCCATACGACGCTCGCAGTCTTTTTTGCGTTCATTTTTACTCCTTTACGCCTAAGCAATCAAACAAAAAGTCTTTGTCTTCCAACAGTGCGTACAACTCTTTCAAAGCGTAAATCGGATTCCTCGTTTTGTTGACGAAAAGCTTGGTTCCGTCGTACATAAACTCATCGAAACCGTTTATGGTAACCCCTTTTCCGAGATAGAATACGCCATGATTGATGACGGCACAAAGCTCCTGTTCGCTGTACGCCATCAACATATTCGCTATCAGTTCCGTCGTCTTTCGATAGGGCTTCGAAACCAACGAAAACAACTCTTTCGACGACATATAAATACTCTTCCGTTCTCCCGAAATGATATCGGAACCAATCCCCGTCACGCGAGTATAATCGGTCGGAAACAGCGAACAACAGGACAAAATCGGAGCCGTTTTTCCTTCGTGAATACCGAAGGTTCCTACCTCTTCCTGCCCTTTTTCCGAAGAAAACGTCATATCGTTTTCGGTGCATAATTTTTCGGACAGTTCTTTCGCCGCATCGGCATAACCGATGCCCATCGTATAGGCACGCACGATTTTTCCGTCCTTACAAGTTACCGCTTCCGTTTGCTTTGCCCCCATATCGACGACGAAAGAAACCTCTTTTTTCTGTCCTATTTTGGCAAGCAAATACGGTTTTTCCACCAAATAGACGTTCTTATACCCGCACGCCACAAAGGCTTTTTCGATTTTGGAGCGGTCTTCTTTGGTCAGTCCCGTTTCTATTAGGACATAAAAGCGATAGGAAGAAGCTTTTGCAAAGAGTTTTTTGAAGCAAGAGCGAATAAACAGTTTCGCCCCTTGCAAATCGGCGATTTTTGAGCCCGAAAACGGACGAACGAACAAATAGCCGTCGGGGACTTTATTCTCTTGATAATAGGCTTTTCCGCCGACCGATTCCGCTATGGGATAAGCACTTTTTTTCCGTACGACGCAAGAAGGAACGGAAAGAAGAAGTTTTCCTTCTCCGTATACCGAAAAACGTTCTTCGTCGTAAGCAACGGCAATTTTGGTTTTAGCCATAGATGTACTCCTTCCAAAAGCACGCAAGTTTTTCCGTCGGAAGTCCCATGATGGTGTCGAAACTCCCTTTGTAAGAACGGACGCAAACGCCGTCCTGTATCCCGTACGCCCCCGCTTTATCGAGGGGACGATACTCTTTTACGTAGTTCTCTATCTCTTTCTTGGTCAAGGGGTAGAAAGTCACTTCGGCTTGGTCGGAGAATGTATGTTCTTCTCCCCGCACCCGAAAATACACAGCGCTGATGACGTAATGGGTTTTGCCCGACAGTTCGGTCAGCATCCGCACCGCATCTTCCTCGTCCTTCGGTTTACCGTATACCCTGCCGTCCGAAGCGACGACGGTATCACAAGACAGAACAAAATAGCCGGGTACGGCTCTCCCCTTCCGGAGGGCATTTTCCTCAGCGATTTGTAAAGGTTCTCCTTCCTCCGTTTCTTCGACGTCGGAAGTGATTACCTCAAAATCTTCCGTTATTTTTCGGAGCAATTCTTTCCGTCTCGGCGATTGCGAGGCAAGAATGATTTTTGTCATACGTTACAGAATATCCAGACTTTTGCCGAAGGCTCTGCGAAAATCGTTTACGGCAAGCATGGCGTCTTTTATTTCCAAAGTGCAATCCCCTACCGCTTCCGTCTTCAAAATGACGCTTTCTCCCAAAATATCACTGTTGATGGCGGTAATAACGTTATTCATGCTTCTGTCAAAGCACTCGGCAATACGGACGATTACGCTCAACTTTTTGACTGCGTCAATATCGTCTTCCGTCAGCATGGTAAGATATTGCTGTATTTCCACCCCTTCCAACGGTTGATTGGCGTGCATACCGGCGACCAAAGCCGCCATAACCAAATCCTTCTGTTGGATTCCGTACAGATTGCTGTTCAAAATAAAATAGAAAGAATGGCGCTGATGGTCGTAATACTTAAAGCTGCTCCCGATGTCGTGCAGTTGTGCGGCAACACGAAGCACCTTGACGTACATTCGGGGCAATTTATGAAGCACCTTTAACTGGCGATACAGTTGTAAAGACAGGTCGAACACGTGTTCGGAGTGTTGGACGTTCATGTTGAAGTTGTTGAGCATATTATAAATGCTGTGCCCCAACACGTCGGTAATGCAACGTTCGTACGTGGACGGAACGGCATAATGGAACATTACCCCTTCTCGAAGTCCCGCCCCCGAAATGGTCACTCCGCTAAAAGTCGTGGACTGCTCGAAAGCTTTGACGATGGTCATGGCTGCGGGCAGAATCTCGGCACGAGACGCCGAAATACCCTTGATATGAATGGGTTTGGAAATGTCCAAAGCCTTGACGGAATTATAGATATTGTCGAATTCGTTGAAATCAATATGATAGTTATGCGCCATATCCAACGGATACCTGCGGAAGCGTCGGCTGATTTTTCCGAGATTTCGGATAGAACCGCCCACACCAATCAACTGGGTATCCTCTTCCAAATTTTGCAACCAATCCAGTTTTTTGACGAAATCGGTAACGTACTCCACCATCTTTTGCGTTCTTTCGTTGGCATCGGCAATATTTGAAAACATATCGGTCAGCGTTACCGCGCCGAACGGAAAAGACTCTTGTTCCAACATGAAACGACGATTGTAATGAATAACTTTTACACTGGCTCCGCCGATATCGACGATAACCCCTCTCGGCACGTCCAAAGAATTGATAACGCCCGTATAAACAAGATTGGCTTCTTCTTCCTGCGTCAAAATCGTAACTTTAATGCCCGAACCGTTCAAAACTTCCTCTACGAAAGTCTTTTGATTCTTGGCACGACGAACGGCGGCCGTTGCGTAAGCAAAAACCTGATTGACTTTATGGCTTTCATAAAGATTCTTAAACGTGGCGAGAGTCTTAACCAACTGTTGAATACGAATGGGACGTAAAAAGCCGTCCACCTCCATACCCTGCGCCAAACGAACAGGTTCTTTCAATTCATCGATAACATTAAAATATCCACCTTCCATAATGTTGACGATTACGATTCTGGTTGTGTTGGATCCGATATCGATTATTGCTATTTTTTCCATGTAACATTCTCCTTCTTTATCCATAATTCTATAATATCATACTTATATATTTTTTACAATACCCATTTTTTTTAATTTCACATATTATAACTTTTTTCAAAATAAAATACAATATTTTTTACCGTTTTTTTACCGATTGTCTTTTTTGTCTGAATATTTTTTTGCTAACGGGAAAGAATTTTACAAAAAACAGCGACAATTCCTTGAACGGGAGGTAAAAAATGCAAGCCGTAATCTTAGCAGGCGGGAAAGGAACGAGGCTCCGCCCCTTAACCGACACCCTGCCCAAACCGATGGTCCCCCTTTTGGACAAACCGGTTTTGGAATACATTTTGTTGCATCTCAAAGAAACGGGTATCGAAGATATTCTTTTGACGGTAGGTTATCGAAAAGATGCCATTATCGACTATTTCGGGACGGGAGAACCATGGGGCGTTCACCTGACGTACGTATCCGAAGAAGTCCCTCTCGGTACGGCGGGAAGCGTCAAAAACTGCTATCCCCTTTTGGACGAACACTTTTTCGTGCTATCGGGTGACGGATACTGTGAAACCGATTTTAAGAACGCTTTCGCTTTTCATCTCGCCAAACGTTCTCCCTGTACCATTCTTGCCCGACCGCACCCTTACCCCGAAGGTTTAGGCACCCTAACGATTGATTTTGAAAACCTTATTACCGATTTTTGCGAAAAGCCGGAAGAGATGAAACCCTCTTTGGTCAATACGGGAATTTACATTCTGAAAAAGGAAATTCTGCATTGCATCCCGAGCGGTTTTTACGACTTCGGCAAGAACCTTTTTCCTCGCTTGGTACAAAAGTGTTATGCTTATATCGACTACGCTTATTGGTCGGATATAGGCACGTTACCCGCTTACTACGAAACCAATAAGTACCTTGCCGAAAAATACCTTCAGACAAATTCCGTACGGTAAAAAAAATCCCCGACCGGTTATCGGTCGGGGATTTCAAACAAACGTAATCCGTTTATTTCATTCCGGCGACCGTTCTAAACAGTTCGGCAAAATTTTCGACATCCATCATCTTCGGTACGGGGTATAACGGATTGGCTTCCTTAACGGCATTTCCCGTCATGACGGCAACGTCCTCCTCGGCGATTTTTATCTCCCTTTCACCCAGTTTATAACCGTTCAGCGTGGCGGGAATACCCATATAAGCGTTTAATTCGTCGATAGCGGCAATAAAGGCTTTGGCTTTTTCTTCCTCGTTATTTCCCGTAAGTCCTACGGCGTCGGCAAGAACGGCAAGACGGGCGTAAGCGGTTTCTCCGTAATAGCGCAAAACGTGGGGCATGGTTACCGCAATCGCAAGACCATGCGGCAAGTGGAATTGTCCGCCGAGAGCGTGTGCGATGGCGTGAATATCGCCGACGTTGGTACGGGTGAAAGAAATACCGGCTTCGTAGGCGGCGATTTGCATATTTTTCCGTACTTCGATATCTTTGCCGTTATCGTAGGCTTTCTTCAAATTGACAAAAATGGATTGAATGGCGCGGATGGCGTAGTCGTCGGTCAGTTTGTTATGGTTAATACCGACGAAAGCTTCTACGGCGTGGCTTAACGCATCCATACCCGTCGTTGAGGTAACGTGCTTGGGCAGTCCCACCGTCACCAACGGATCGAGAATGGCATATTTCGGAATCAATACGGGATCCATGACGGAATACTTGTAGTTTCCGTCCGAGATGATAGCCGCCACCGTCGTTTCGCTTCCCGTTCCCGCCGTCGTGGGGATGGCAAAGAGCGGAGGAATCTTTTTATTGACTTTCATGACGCCGCGCATCTTGCGAAGGGGTGTATTGGGACGGGCAATGCGTACGCCTACCCCTTTGGCGCAATCCATGGAAGAACCGCCGCCGAAAGCAAACAATGCCTGACAGCCGTTTTCTTTGTAAATGTTCGTCGCTTCTTCGATGTTTTGTACGGTCGGATTGGGTACGACGCCGTCGTACAACGCATATTCCAATCCCGCCTGTTCGAACGACGCAAACAAGGGATTCAACAATCCCGTTCCCATAAGAACTTTATCGGTAACGACGAGAACCTTTTTGACGTGCGGTTCGTTTTCTTTGATAAAATCGGGAACCTTTTCCAAACACCCTTCTCCGTCAAGCGTCTTCGGAATACGGAACCGCATGGCAAGGGTAGCAACCCACATGATTTTTTGATAGGTACGGGCAAAAGCTTTATAAGCAATATTCATTTTTTTATCTCCTTCTTGATAAGATTCTTTTTTCTTATTATAAACCTTTCGTTTTGCTTGTCAATACGTTTCCAAAAATTTTTCCGTTTCTTCTCTCGAAGGAACCGCTTGTAACGCACCTTTCTTCGTGCAGGCAAGCGATGCGGCGACACCGGCAAACCGACAACCTTCTTCCAGGTCTTTCCCTTCCGAGAGCGCTACGCACAACCCTCCGCAAAAGGTATCGCCCGCACCCGTCGTATCGACGACTTTGACGAGAGGACAAGGATACTTCTTTTTTCCGCGCGCATCGGCGATTTCGTACCCTTCTTCGCCCAACGTCGTTATCACCGCTTTGGCGCCTTTGGATAAAAGAACTTTCATGCCGCCCATGATCTCCGCTTCCGTTTCGTTGACGAGAATATAATCGGCAAACGGTATGCACGACAAAAATTCCTTTCCTGCGGGGGCAATGTTCCAAACGGTAACCATTCCTTTGTTCCTTGCTTTCTTTAAGGCGTACCATACCCATTCGGACGGGATTTCTCCCTGCGTCAAAAAAATATCCCCCTTTTCGGCGTTTTCCAAAAAAGTATCGACGTCTTCTTTCTGCAACGTCTTATTGGCTCCCCCTTCCACGAGAATACGGTTATTATTTTCACAGAGCAAAATAACGGCTGTCCCCGTCGGTACGCCTTCCCGCACTTGCACATACGTTTCCACACCGTTTTCCCGTACGGCTTTCACGAGCCTTTCTCCGAAAGCGTCGTTCCCTACGCATCCGCAGAGTTTTACCTTTCCGCCGAGTTTGGCGCAGGCGGTTGCCTGATTGGCTCCCTTCCCTCCGCAGCTAACGAAAAAGGACTCTCCCGCCACCGTTTCGCCGGCTTTGGGAATACGACGGCAAACCATACATAAATCGGTATTCAAACTTCCCAATACGTATATCATATACTCATTATAATCTTATAATACTTTTTTGTAAAGATGTTGCTTTTATTTTTTTTGGTGCTATAATGATACTATGACAAACAAACAAGCGATTTTGGAGCAAATCCCCTTTTGGAGTCGTCTGTCGGAAGACGAACGGAAAGTCTGCAGCGAAGCCGCCGTTCTGCACACAAAAGAAAAAGGAACCGTCCTACGCGGGTGTTCGGGGAGTTGTCTCGGCATGCTGTTGGTGATATCCGGTTGTATCCGAGCCTCCATGCTTTCGGAAGAAGGTCGGGAGATTACCCTCTTTCGCATCGAACAAGGAAAAATCTGCGTTTTGTCCGCTCGGTGCGTTCTGCCCCAAATCACCTTCGACACCCAAATGACCGTCGAGGAAGACAGCGAGATTTTGATGATTCCTTCCGCTTGTTTTAACCAACTGACCGAGAACAACATCTACGTTCGTTGCTTCACCTACGAATTGATTTCCGAACGCTTTTCTTCGGTCATGTGGACGTTGCAACAGATTTTGTTCTTCAAGTTTGACCATCGGCTCGCCACCTACCTTCTTGGGGAATACGCAAAAACGGGAAAAAAGAGATTCTTCGTTCGCAAGAAGAAATTGCTCTCGAAGTCAACTCCGCTCGAGAAGTGGTCGCTCGTATGCTCAAACGGTTTTCGTCTGACGGTCTTATCGCCATCAACCGAAAGAATATCGTCCTTCTCAACGTCGAAGGTTTGAAAAAAATATAAAAAAACGGAAAAAATGCGACTTAGTCACAACTTTTCTTGAATTTATCCCTTATAATACGGGTATACAAGGAGGAATTTATGGCTGAAATCACAGTAACCGAAAAAAATTTTCAAACCGAAGTCACGGAGTCCGAACTTCCCGTCCTGTTGGATTTTTGGGCGTCTTGGTGTACACCTTGCCGTATGCTTGCCCCCGCCGTAGAGGCTATCGCCGAAAAATATGTGGGAAAAGTGAAAGTAGGCAAAGTCAACGTAGACGAAGAACCCGCCCTTGCCGACGCTTTTCACGTATCGAGCATCCCGATGGTCGTTCTTCTGCAAAACAAACAAGTCGTGGACGTGCTTGTCGGCTACCGACCGCAATCCGAACTCGAAGCCATGCTTCAAAAAATACGATAAAGGAGGCTACTATGCAATATCAATGTAAAGTATGCGGATATATCTATAACGACGCAGAGCAGAAAGTCCCCTTTGCCGAACTGCCGGACACATGGGTTTGTCCCGTTTGCGGAGCACCGAAATCGGCATTCGTACGAGTCGAAGAAAAGAAAGAAACGACCGAAGTACAACCGGAAGCGTTCGATACCGAGTTAAAAGAGCTTTCGGCGGGAGAACTTTCCGTCGTTTTCTCCAATTTGGCGAGAGGTTGCGAAAAGCAGTATCAAGCGGAAGCGCAAAAACTCTTTACCGAATTATCTTCCTATTTTCACAAGGTGACGCCCGTTCCGGAAAATCCCACTTTGGACAAACTTTCCGAGTTGATTCGACGGAATTTGGAAGAAGATTACAAAAAGACGCGTACGATTGCCCAAAGCGTACAGGACAGAGGCACGCAAAGAATCTGCGTGTGGGGTGAAAAGGTAACCACCATGATTGCTCTGCTTTTGGATCGGTATAAAAAAGAGGGAGAAAGCTTCCTTGCGCATACCGACGTATGGGTTTGTACCGTTTGCGGGTTTATCTACGTCGGCGATAAGGCTCCCGCCCTCTGTCCCGTCTGCAAAGTTCCCGATTGGAAATTCGAAAAAATAGAAGGAGGTTTGCGATGAAAGAATTTGTTGCCGTACGCAATATACGACTTTGCACGAAAGATTGCTTATGTCTTTACGTTTGCCCCGTAGGTGCCACCGACACCGAAAACAGCATTATCGACGTCGACAAGTGTACCGGATGCGGTCTGTGCGCCCAAGCTTGTCCGAGCGGTGCCATATCTTTGATTCCCACCGTCCTACCTCCGCAGCAACGTAAAGAAACCGTCGTCCTCGCTCAAAACGAAAAACTTGCCGAAACCAAGACCGAAGCCGAAGCCGTAGCCGCCGCCCTCGCAAAAGCCACCGACCGAGACGGTCTGAAACGATTACTTCTTGCCGTCGCCAAGTCTTCCCGCTTGATGAATGAGGATATTCTGCGTGAAACGGGCTTTATGCTCCCGCAAAGCGAAAACGCACACGCCCTTTTGAAAGAGCTGATTGCTCACCCGCCCGTAGGATTTCCTACCGAAATTGCAAAAAAAATAACGGAACTCGTTCCGAATAACGAAAATAAAAAAAGTGAGGAAAAAACCATGAAAAAATTCGTCTGCAAAAAATGCAAAGCCGTCTTTGAAGTGAAAGACGGAGAAACTCCCGTTTGCCCCATCTGCAAAGCTACCGGAGAATTTTTGGAAGAAGTCAAAGAGAAACCGTCCAATCCGTATGCCGGCACGCAAACCGAAAAGAACCTGCAAGCCGCTTTTGCGGGAGAAAGCCAAGCAAGAAACAAATACACCTACTTTGCTTCGGTCGCCAAAAAAGAAGGATACGAACAGATTTCCGCCCTCTTTTTGAAAACCGCCGATAACGAAAAAGAACACGCCAAAATGTGGTTCAAAGAGTTAAAAGGCATCGGAAACACCGCCGAAAACCTGTTACACGCCGCCGAAGGCGAAAACTATGAATGGACGGATATGTACGAAGGATTCGCCAAGACGGCAGACGCCGAAGGATTCCACGAGCTTGCCGCAAAATTCCGTTTGGTCGGCGCCATCGAAAAACATCACGAAGAAAGATACCGCGCCCTGCTCCAAAACGTCGAAGCCATGCAGGTCTTCCAAAAAAGCGAAGTTAAAGTATGGGAGTGCAGAAACTGCGGTCATATCGTCGTCGGCACCAAAGCTCCCGATATTTGCCCTACCTGTAACCATCCGCAATCCTATTTTGAAGTACACGCCGAAAACTATTGATTTTCCTATCAAACCCAAACAAAAACAGCGAGGTCAAAAACCTCGCTGTTTTTTTGCTGTTGACGATGGCTTGTCTCAGTCGTCAAGGGTAAGTTCTTCTATGATGCTTTTTATATCCTTTTGACGTTTACCCAATAATAACCGGTCGGTGTATTTGAAGTATTCTTCGCAACCATACTTGGATATAAAGAGAGCGCAGAAATGCCCTGCGGTCAAATCGGTAATAAAAATTAAGAGTTCTTGTCCTTCTTGGAAGCACTCTTCGCAGAACTTAAAGACGTTACTGAGTTTCTTACCCGCTTCTTCGGCTTGCTTTTTCAGTTTACCGTTCATGTCGTCAAAGACATTTTTGGAAATCTTATACGCCGTCGTGCTGTCCTTTTCCGAACCGATATTCTTCTTGATATCTTCCAAAATCAACAGAAGCTTTTGCTTTTTATATTGTTCGTCGTTCGACATACTGCCCGCTTTTTTCCCGTTTTCCAACAAACGCGTTTCCGTCGTGATGACGGAATCCATGGCACTCATCGGATTACTCCGTCCCGCTGCTATCACGCGGAAATCTTTCAAATCCTTCATGAGGTCGCCGATAAGGTCGCCCTGACAAACGACCGTTTTCATTTCCTGCGTAACGGCGTCGAGCAACAAGCCGAGTAAAGAAAGCCTTTCGTCTATGCCGGCACTCTTGGCTCTGTCTTTGATTTCTCCCGACACCTTTCCGTCTATAATCTTATCGACTTGATAATCGGAGCGATATTTTAAGAACAAATCGTAATACGTAGCGAATTCTTTGGCGATTTTTTTGTTTTGCAAATACTGTTTGACGAGGTTTTCGTCAACCTTCAAACCATTCTTCTCGTACAGTTTAATCATTTGGCTCAGGTCGTCCCAACCTCTCGCCGTCACGAAACTCTTGCCTTCGACCGTCGACTCCACCACATAGAAATATTGTTTTTTTATTTCTAAGAAGGTCATAACGGAAGGATGAACGCCCACTTTGTAGGCATACTCTTTCCAACAATCGAATTGCGGTTCTACTTCGATTTTCTTCAACCGGTCGAGGGTAACGATATCGAATTCCTTTACCGAATTGTTATACTCGGGCGGGTTTCCCGCGGTAACCACAATCCAACCCTTCGGCACACGATGCCGTCCGAATATTTTATACTGCAAAAATTGCAACATAATCGGCGTCAGCGTTTCGGATACGCAGTTAATTTCGTCCAAAAAGAGGATACCCTCTTTCTTGCCCGTCGTTTCTATCATGTCATACACCGACGCAATGATTTCGGACATGGTATATTCGGAAATATCGTACTCCACGCCGTCGTACACCTTATGCGAAATAAACGGCAACCCCAACGCACTCTGACGGGTATGGTGCGTCATCGAATACGATAACAACGACACGTTCAATTCTTGTGCGATTTGTTCCATAATAGCCGTTTTTCCGATACCGGGAGCACCCACCAAAAAGACGGGGCGTTGCCTTTCTATCGGCACCACGTAGTTCCCCAAATCGTCTTTGGTAAAGTATGCCTTCATGGCGTTTTTGATTTGTTCTTTGGCTTCTTGAATATTCATTCTTTCCTACTCCTTTTCTGCATGATGGTTTTACTATACCACAATTATCGTATCTTTTCAATACCTTTTCCCGGTATTTTTTCTTTCCCAAAAAAGTGCATACCTCTTTCGAAAAAAGTATGCACTCGTTTCTGCCGCCTACGGCAACGTTCCCCTTCTTTTCGTCCCGCCCGAAACCTACTCTCGTTTGAGCGTTTTGAGTTTCTCTAAGGCTTCTTCGTCACCTTGCTCGGCGGCTTTCTCGTACCATTCTATCGCTTTCGATAAATCCTTCTCGGTGCCGTATCCGTTTTCATAGCAACTACCTAAATGAAACTGTGCTTCGCAACAGTCCTGCTCGGCGGCTTTTTCGTACCATTCTATCGCTTTGCGGTAATCTTGTTCGACGCCCAATCCGTTTTCGTAGCAACGTCCCAAAGCATTTTGTCCGTGGGCATCTCCGTTTTCGGCGGCTTTTTCATACCACTCTGCCGCTTTTGCAAAATCCTGTTCTACCGCAATGCCTCGTTCGTAATAAACACCCAGCATGTATTGTGCGTCGGAAAAGTCCTGTTCGGCGGCTTTTCGATACCAGACTTCTGCTTTTTGAATATCCCGCTCCACACCGTTTCCTTCTTCGTACAGTACCGCCAAGCTATGTTGTGCGTTGGGAAAGTCCTGTTCGGCGGCTTTTTCGTACCACCGAAAAGCCTCTTCGTAGTTTTGTTCGACTCCGTATCCGTCATTATAACATATACCCAAGATATACTGTCCGGCGGGGAAATCTTGTTCTGCCGCTTTGCGGCTCCATTCGACCGTTTTTTCGTAGTCCTTTTCGACACCCACTCCGTAAAAGTAACAGACGCTCAATTGATACTGCGCCCAAACTTCACCCTGCTCGGCGGAATCTTGAAACCATGCTATCGCCTTCTTGGCGTCTTCTTCGACGCCGATGCCGTTTAGATAGCATATTCCCAAATTGTATTCCGCAAGGATATTTCCCTGCGAAACGGCTTTTTTATACCATTCTACCGCTTTGCCTGAATCCTTTTCCACGCCGATGCCGTCTTGATAGCAAAAGGCTAATTCCTGTTGTGCCTCGGCATACCCTCCGTTCGCAGCTTTTTCATACCAAAAAAACGCCGATTTCTCGTTTTTTTCCACACCCATTCCGAGTAAAAAGCATTTTCCGACCATATAAATTGCGGGTAAATAGCCCCCTTGTGCCGCCTTATAAAAGAACCGAAAGGCAGCTTCTTCATCTTGTCGGACGCCCTTTCCGCATACAAGGCATTTTCCTAAAAAAAACAAAGCGGGAATAAAACCGTTCTGTGCGGCGATACGATACCACTCGAAAGCTTCTTTCTCGTTTTTCTCGGTGCCTTTTCCTTCAATGCAGTAAGAGGCAAGGATAATCTGCGCCATAATACTTCCTTGTTCGGCGGCTTTCCGATACCACTTTATAGCGTTTTGATAGTCTTTCAAAGACTCATAATACCGCCCCAAACCATCCTGCGCATTCATATCCCCTTGTTCGGCAAGAATCAACATTTCTTCGTATTTTTCTTCCATCGTTACCTTCTCACTTTATTATTGCAAAACGGTTTAATTCTTCTCGCCGTAATCGGGTTTGTTCGATAGTTCGGAAATGTACTCCTCGGCTTCTTCGTGACCGCCTTCTCGCGCGGCAAGGAATAATTCCATTGCTTTTCGGTAATCCTTTTTTACACCTTTTCCTTCAACGTACATTTCACCGAGGTTGCATTGTGCGTAGGCATCGCCTTGTTCGACGGCTTTACCGTACCATTCTACCGCTTTGGCATAGTTTTGTTCTACGCCCTTACCTTCTTCGTACAACCATCCCAAACTATTTTGCGCATCGCTCAATCCCTGCTCCGCCGCTTTCGTGAACCACTCTGCCGCTTTTTGATAATCCTGTTCCACGATATCCCCGTTGAGATAACTCATCGCTAAATAGAATTGAGCGTAACCGTAGCCATTCTCGGCGGCTTTCAAAAGCCACTCTACGGCTTTTTGGTTGTTTTGCTCTATTCCTATGCCTTTTGCATAACAACGACCTATATGATAGTACGCCCGAATGGAGCCTTGTTCGGCAGCTTTTTGATACAAATCTACGGCTTTTTCTACATCTTGTTCCACGCCGTTGCCGTATTCGTACAGTTGTCCCAAACTCGTCTGCGCTTTGTACAATCCCTGCTCTGCCGCTTTGGTATACCACTCTGCCGCTTTTTGATAATCCTGCTCCAAGCCGGTAGCGTATTCATAACAAATTCCTAAGGAGTATTGCGCTTGATCATTGCCTTGTTCGGCGGCTTCTCGGTACCATTTTACGGCTTTTTCGCAATCTTGTTCTACGCCGGTAGCGTATTCATAACAATTTCCTAAGAAGTATTGCGCTTGATCGTTGCCTTGTTCGGCGGCTTCTCGGT
>DCGI01000065.1:14705-15041 GCA_002315475.1 Christensenella sp. UBA1782
CTTTGGTATACCACTCTGCCGCTTTCACATAATCCTGTTCCAAGCCGCTCCCATCTTCATAGCATGTCCCTAAAATGAATTCCGCATAACCGTTTCCTTGTTCGGCACTCTTAACAATCAATGCAAACCCTTTTTCATCGTTCTGTTCTACGCCGTCACCGTCGAGATAGCATAACCCTAAATAGACTTGCGCTTGATCGCATCCTTGTTCGACGGATTTCCTTACCAACTCCATCCCTTTCGCCTCGTCTTTTTTCACGCCGATACCATCGTTATAACAACGCCCTAATTGGAAAAGCGCCTCGTTATTACCTTGTTCGGCGGCTTCTCGGTACC
>DCGI01000065.1:15080-15300 GCA_002315475.1 Christensenella sp. UBA1782
ATATTTCGACAAAATATCTCCCAAATTGTTTTGTGCTTGCGCGTTTCCGTTTTCGGCGGCTTTTCGATAGTATTCTTCGGCTTTGTCGAGATCTTTTTCCACATGGGTACCATCCTCGTAATACATACCTACGTAGTTCTGTGCCGATGCTAAACCTTGATCGGCGGCGGCAAGAAACCATTTGAAGGCGATAGCAAAGTCTTGTTTGACGCCGTCACCG
>DCGI01000065.1:15371-15768 GCA_002315475.1 Christensenella sp. UBA1782
CCTGTTCGGCGGCTTTTTCGTACCATCGTACGGCTTGCTCGTAGTCCTGCTCCACGCCGATACCTTCTTCGTAACAATATCCCAAATCGCATTGCGCCTCATCATCCCCTTGTTCGGCGGCTTTTCGATACCATTCTACCGCTTTCACGTAGTCTTGTTCCACGCCGTTACCTTTTTCATAACACTCGCCCAAATAATTTTGCGCTTGCGCGTTTCCTTGTTCGGCGGCTGATTCGTAATAAAAAACGGCTTTCTCGTAGTTCTTCTCCACGCCGTTCCCGTCTTCGTACCATTGTCCCAAACGGAGTTGCGCCAATTCGTTGTCCCGATCGGCTGCTTGCCGATACAGGTTGAAAGCTTTCTCCATGTTTGGTTCCACACCTTTTCCGTATTCATA
>DCGI01000073.1:0-1898 GCA_002315475.1 Christensenella sp. UBA1782
GGCAAAAACGTAAATCACCCATAAATGTGCGTACCCTAAATAACGTCACGTTTGTTGACGGTGAAGTAGAGTCCGAATGTTATTATGGCGAAATAAACGACCAAAACAACCAAACTGATAAAGAAGTTACCGTAATTCGGTACTTGCGCCGAAGCGTCAAAATAGCAAAGCAAGTCGGTGTTACAGGACAGCGAAGCGATTTGGACGGGCGTCAGGGAGAGGATTCCGGACACAAGCCCGAAAGCAACGAACAAAGAGATGATGATACCCGCCGTTTTTTTACGGAAGAACGTACCGATGAAGTAAGCGAGCAAGGTGTACAAAACGATTTGCACGACGGAAGAAACGTAATTGGCAAAGATATAACCGCCTACCGAAGAACGAATGACGCTTTGCGCATTGAAGACCATATAGACGGTTTGGGCGGAATTCGACGAGAAAGCAACGGCGCCGTAAACGTATGCAATCAGCGTGAAAATCGAGAACAACCCGACGGAAACGGTCAAAGCGGCGAGAAGTTTGGCACTAATCAGTTGATTTTTGCCGATAGGACGGGACAAAAGCAGTTTAATCGTACCGCTTTTGTATTCGTCGGCAAGCAAACCGGCACCGACGACGATGCCGTAGATGAGCAGAACCGCCGCCGCAATCGACATATAACTACCTGCAAAGGATTCCGCCGTCGTGTCCGACAGGGGGGAATAGTTTACGCCTAAAATCCGCAAGGGGGTATTGTAAAGATTATTCTTCTGAATAAACTTCAAAGCGACGATATTGGCTTGGACGGAAAAAAGAGAAGCGTAATAGTTGTACGGTGTGTCGCTTTCTTCGGCTTCTTTCTGTAAGAGTTGTAAGTAGTTTTGTTCGTCAATAAGACTTTGCGATACGTCGTCGGGCGTGTATTTATAATACTCGTCTTCGGAGATAGCGATTTCTTGCGAAAAGCCGTCACCTTCGGCGAGGTCGGTTACGTCCAGCGTGAACGACGAAATAAGATTATAAACGATGGCATAAATCAATAAAATCAAAGCCAAAACCACACATAAAGCGATCATGGCACCGGGACGTACGATTTTTTTCAATTCTCCCTTATAAATTCTTCCGAACATGTTACTTTTCCTCCTTTGTCGCTTTCATAAACATATCTTCCAAAGACTGCGATTTTTGCGACAATCCCATGACGGCTACACCGCCGAGAATCAATTCTTTGGCAACATCCCCCGACGAAACGTCGGTCTGGAATTCGATTCTGCCTTCTCCCGTTTGTGCGGCTTGTATCGAAAACTTTTCCAGTAAAATATCTTTGGCTCGTACCACGTCGTCGGTCAATAAAACGTACCGATTGGTCGGTTCGGCAACGATGTCGGTTTCCGAAACTTCGGAAACGATTTTGCCTTTATCTATAATGATAAAGCGGGAGCAGACCAGTTGCATTTCGGCGAGAAGGTGACTGCTGACAAGGATCGCCATTTTGTAGGTGGAAGCGAGATGCTTCAAAATATCCCGTATCTCTTTGATACCGGCGGGATCCAACCCGTTTGTCGGTTCGTCCAAAACCAACAGAGAGGGACGGGCAAGCAAAGCCTGTGCGATGCCGAGCCGTTGCTTCATGCCCAAAGAATAGGTCTTGACGCGGTCGGTTCTTCTTTCGTACAGACCGACCATCTTTAATAAGGTCGCTATGCGATCCTCCCGTTCTTCTTTCGTCTTTTCGGGTGCATAGGACAAACTCATAAAATACCGAAGATTCTGTTCTCCCGACCAGTCGGGATACATATCGGGGTTTTCTACGATGGTGCCGATGTTGGCGAGAGCCTTGGCACGCTGTTTGCCGACGTCAAAACCCTTAACGGAAACCTTTCCCTTCGTGGCGTTGGCTAAACCGGTGATGATTTTGT
>DCGI01000073.1:1913-10731 GCA_002315475.1 Christensenella sp. UBA1782
CATTCAGCATGGTGGATTTGCCCGCTCCGTTCGGCCCGATGAAACCCACGATTTCTCCTTCGTCTACCGAAAAAGATATGTCGTCTACCGCCGTAATGCGGGAGCCGTGCTTTCCTTTATATACTTTCGTTACTTGATTGACTTCCAATACGCTCATATAAAAGTCCTCCTATAAAAAATCAAAAGTCGAGCCGTACGTCCGACTTCCTTATATTTAGTATACACGCTTTGGCAAAAAATGTAAAGACCGCAAAGCAAGGAGGGTGCTTTGCAGAGAAAAAAAGCCGGTTTTTACCCGTAATTCGGAGCGGTTTAAGAATATTTTATGCGAATTATGTGAGAAAACGCATTTTTACGGCGAAAGTATGTATCAAAAAATAAAAAATAACGAAAAAAAGAATATTGCAAAAAGCGTTATTTTGTTGAAAAACGGAATTATTTTATAGATAATTAAGCAAAAACGACAAAAACGGCTTTTTGAAAAATGAAGAAAAATGCAAAAAACGGGATTTCTTAAAATGCTCGTAAAGTATAGCACAAAAGGAAAAATGTTTCAAACGAATTTCCGGGGAAAGACGATAGGTGTTAAGAAAAACGAACATAGACGGAAGGATAGGGACAAAATAAGGTGATTTTTTCCGAAAAAATGCTATACTTATACTCGTCAAAGGGAAAAACCCTCGACAAAAAGTCATGACAGCGAAAAATTCCGCCGAAAGGATTTTTCTTGCGTGGAGCGACAATTCGATACTTATGCACGTTTGCCCGAACGGGGGGCGAGCATAGGGCGTATTGCCGGAAAAAGGTTTCGAAAATACCGTCTACATTCCGAAAAAAGGGAACGAGTGTATTGTTGATGCTTCGAAGCCTTTGCAAGAGAGTCCGACGAGCGAGAGGATTTCGCCGTTTACCGGAAGTCCTTACCGGTTTGCTTTTCTTCGGAAGGGAAAGCCGTCGGGCAAGGGATACTGCTTGGTAAGGTTTCGACAAAATATATGCTGTCATTCCGTAACAAAAGAGGGAACGGGTGCGTTGTTCTTTGTCGAAGCCTTCGAAAACTCTTTTCGCAACGTTGACCTTCGAAACTTTTTCAAAAATATTTTGGGAAAGGGTAGGAAAAAGAAACGGAAAGAGCGTATTATTAGGATGTCGGTTCCTTCATCGGATGTACGAAGGAAGGAATCGACGGGTTCTTTCTTAGGAAAAAATCGTTCGTAAAGCCTCTTTCAAAATTTTTCCGAAAATTTTTTGAGAAAGTTTAGGAAAAGAACAAAGGGGAAGCGAATTATTATATTGTCGGCTGTTTGAATGTTTTTGGATTTCGTCGATATAAACGGCAGACGGTTCCCGAGCTTAAACGAAAAGCTCTTACACAGTATCGGTTTTTCCGATTCCTCACAATCTTCATCTTACTATTCCGTACGCACTTTTTTCGGCATGGAAAAAGACGGACACACCAAGGTCGTTTTGGCGCGGTGCGTGCGTTTTCTTGTACGGACGAAATGCAGGAGGTCGTTTTGATAACGTTCTCCTCTGTGAAACTTGAAAAAAACAACGAATCGTTGTCGGACGCTCGGCGTTTTGGATTTTCCTCTTATACGTTATGTTTTTACGGAATTCCTAAAAATTTTCTCGAAAACATACAAAAGCGGGCGAAAAAAACAGAGTGGAAAGGACGGTATGGCAGAATCGAAATTTTTTCGAAAACAGTCGGTAAAAATACTTGATAAATAAATCGCTCTATGCTATACTATGCCTCCCTTTGAAAAAGGACGGGTTCTTTGACAACGATACGGAAACGGTCTGTGCATAAGGCAAAGGAGGACTTCATGCGACGGTACCGCAAAAAGCAGGGCTTTTCGGTGAAAAGTACGAGAAGCTGTCAAAATGATTACAGTATGTTAGATAACAAAGCTCACGAGAGGGAGCGACCTTTTAAGAGAGGGAACGAATGAGTTGTATTTTACGGCGAGGAATTTCGCACTCGCTACGGAAATGTGTTTTACATTTCCCATCCCCGTTTCTCTTAAAACACTTTTACAAACAACACGCATTGTCCGAAAGACAAAACCTAAAAAAACAATTTACGAGGGAATTGCTATGAGATTTTATCACGTTAGTATTTTACAAACAAGATCGAAACCTACCGAGCAAGAACAACGCATCTTTTGCATCGAACACAGAGATGGTTTGCCGGGTTTTTTCGGCGAAATGGACGCTATAGAACAAGAACAACAAAATCTTCCGGAAGAAATCGTCCGTAGAAACCGAACCGTCGCAGGGAGCATTACCAAATTCAACAAGAAGAACAAAGAAAGGGGTTCGGCTCTTATTGTGGATTATGATGCCGCCGAAACCGTCATGCTCTTAAAAGAGGATTCTCAAAATCCCGAAGCCTTTGCCGAAGAGTTCTACGATGCGGTCAAGATTCCTTATTCCGGAAATTTGTCGGTAGAAGAATGTACTTTTGTCAAATTTTGGGAACACTGCGAACAGGCTGCCGAACAATGTTTTTTGAAGGATCCCGAAAATTTCATTCGGCAGAACGGTTTGCAGGCGGATTCTTTATTGGGAGGGTATCGTCATCATCTTTATAAAGAAGATGTGGTTAATGACGTCGATTGTGCCAAAAAGTTGAAGAAAGCGAGCCTTTGTTCTATGTTTCGGCAAGAAATCGAGCGGATTCGCACGGGCAAAACCCAAGATAAGTTTTTGGGGAACGTTGCGCACTACGTCATCTTTTCGGAAGACGAAGAACATACCCAAGAAATGATTGATATGCTGATTACTTCTTTGTATGAAAAAAGAAGGCTGCTCTCCACTCGTTACGCCGAAATCAGCACCCACTTTGAGTACGACGAGGATGTGGTGAACTCGGTCTATGCCATGAACGAGGGTGCTACCGTCGTGATTCGTATGACGGAAGACGGTAATGCTATACATCGTAATATACGCAGACAGCTGTTGAGTGAAGAAGACGAAGATGTCTCGATGCCCGAGTTTATCCCATCCGTCCGTAAGCATTGCTTGCAGACTTTGTCCGTCATCGTCGTAAAGGACAGTAAAAGTTACAAGGCTATTTGCGAACAGTTAAACGGCGTAACGCTCGTTAAAATCAACGAGAATACCTTTTCGGCGGGGGAGTCCGAAGACTTCTTGTCGAAGTGCGCCGAAAACGACGGCAGAACGGCAGACGCTTCGCTGACGGCGAAAGTGAAGAACGAGGACAGGTATTTTACGAGGGGAGAACTCCTCGATATATACCACTTGTGGGCGCATGAACAACTTTGCAAAAACATGTATCCCGAATACGCGGATTGTGTTTGCGGTACGGAAACCGAAGTGGTCGCTAAAAAAGGCGATCCCTATAAGGAATTATTGGAAATGGTCGGTTTGGATAACGTCAAACGTACCATTCAGGGCATTTTGAATTATTTTAGGTTGCAAAAAGTGTACGACGACAGAAAACTGAACTACCTCCGTCCCTGCATGAATATGTCCTTTACCGGCAATCCGGGAACGGCAAAGACTTCCGTCGCTCGTCTTCTGAGCAAGATTTTGTATCAAAACAAAATCACCAAGAGGGAAGAATTGGTTGAAGTGGGCAGAGCGGATTTGGTCGGAAAATACGTCGGACACACCGCCGTTCGCGTCCGAAAAGTCTTTGAGAAAGCCAAAGGCGGCGTACTGTTTATCGACGAAGCCTATTCTCTCGTCGACGACCACAAAGGCATGTATGGCGACGAAGCCATCAACACCATCGTGCAAGAGATGGAAAACAATCGGGAAGACACCATCGTCATCTTTGCGGGATACAAACAGGAAATGGAAGACTTTTTGAACAGAAATCCCGGTCTGCAATCGAGAATTGCTTTCCACGTTCCTTTTGAGGACTATTCCGAAGAAGAACTGTACCAAATCACCGACTTGCTTGCCCGCAAGGGGGGATACACGCTCGGTTGCGGGGCGCACGAAACTTTGTGCGATATCTTCGATCGCGCCAAGAGAACGAACGGATTCGGAAACGGCCGTTTTTCTCGAAATCTCTTTGAGAAAGCCAAGATGAACCAAGCCAATCGGCTCGCCGACGTCGATTTGTCGGAGCTGTCCGATCAAGAGCTTTTGACACTCTCGGTAGAGGACTTCGCCGACGTAAACGTCCCCGAAAAAGAGACCATCCGTATCGTGGGATTCGGCGTATAGGACTTTCGTCGAGGGAACGAACGTATTGCTTTTATGCCCGAAGGAGCCTTTTTTTGTGAATCTTTTTTCACAAACGGCTCCGTTTTGCGGGCTTCTTTCTTAGAGAACGGTTGTTCTCGTTTTCTTGAAGTCAACGGATTTTTTGCGGCGGTAAGAAAAAACGCTTACCGCACAAAAAGTTTTGAAAATAGGGGGTTGCCAAAAATCAATCTCTTCGTGTATACTTATTATAAACCGGATTTGTGACGAATCCTATGCAACGGAAAAGTACGGAGGCACTATGGAAAAAAAATGTTGTAGTTTGTTTATCATGGAAATCTTAAAAAAATACAGCGACTGCGATCACATGCTGACGCAATCGTTTATTCGGGAAAAGCTCAAAACGGAATACGGTTTGGAGGTGGAGCGTCAAACGATTTCCAATACGTTAAAATCCTTAATGGATTATTATAACAACAATACAAGCAGCGAGTACGAATTCCAACGGGGCGACAACAATAAGGGCGTGTACCTTTTGCGTCGTGTTTCCGATGCCGAACTCAGTATTTTGGTTTCCACCATCAACAACAATCATTATATGAATACGACGGAAAAGCAGTCGTTGATTGACGTGCTTTCGGGATTGGGAAGCGTTACTTTTCGGGAGTCTCTGCCGAAGGGAAACGGGGTGGAACACGCTCGGGATAATACCATTTTTTATCATTTTGAAGTCTTGTACGAAAGAATCCGTCAGAAACAGAAGGTTCTTTTTACCTACGGAAGAAAAGGAATCGATAACAAACTGTATTTGGAAAACAACGAAGTGAAAGAGGTTTCTCCCTACCGTATCGTCATGCATAACAATCATTACTATCTCATCGGAAAGCATGAAGGGGAGATGCGTCCGTACCGGATCGATTTGATTAAAGATATTGATCCGGTAGACGAGAGAAAGGTATACGAGGAGTTTCAGCCGTTTTCGGTCTTTTCCTGCGTGGAAGACTTGGATAAACTGGGACGTCTGCCTTTTATGTCAATCGAGCCATGGGAAACGTTTCGGTTTCGTTCGACAAAAAAGCTCGCTATCGTCAGTCAGGTGATGGATTGGTTCGGCCCGTTCGTGAACGTGGAGGATTGTCGAGACGGCTATTACTATACGGTACAATCCACCCCGTTCTCCATGAAGAATTGGGCTTTGCTGTATGCCAACGATATTACCGTAACCACTCCTCCGGAATTTGCCAAAAAGTTTCGGGAAGACTTAAAAGCCACAGCCGGCAGATATTAAACGGAGAAAAAATGGTTGTATTGGAATCCTTTCTTTTGCAAATTCTTTTGACGGTAGGGATCGTTGTCCTTACCGGCATCGTCATTTATGGATGCCATCGACTTTTTTATCAAAACTTAGGCGGGGCGGGGAAAGCGGTATGTTATTTGACCGGCTTTATCGGTACGCCGATACACGAGTTATCGCACGCGTTGTTCTGCTTTTTGTTCGGACATAAAATCGTGGAGATAAAGCTTTTTCAAATAGACGCACGGGACGGTACTTTGGGATACGTCAAACATACCTATAAGAAAAAGAACGTTTACCAAAGAATCGGAAACTTTTTTATCGGTATAGCGCCCATCGTCGTGATTTCCGCTCTCATGTATCTGTTGACGTATCTACTGGTTCCCGACGTTTTGACCGCAATGAATACCCTTGTGTACGACAGTCGGGACTTTGTCGACGTTTTTCGGAATCTCGGCGAAGTCGTTTTGGTGCAGTTCTCCTTCGCGGGGGATTATAAGTGGTGGATTTACGTGGCGGTTTGCGTATTGATTTCGTTACACATGACGTTGAGTAAAGAGGATATTAAGGGGGCGTTAGACGGTATCGTCTTCGTTTTACTCGCCTTTGCGGTGACGGACGTGATTTTATACTGTATCGATATATCCCTTTTGGAAAGGTTCACGTCGAGCGTCACACGGGTTTCTTTCTTCTTGATTTCGCTGTTTTCTATGGCGATTTTGTTTTCTTTGACGGCGGTCTTACTTTCCTTTTTGGGAAAAGTCGTATGCAAAAAGGTTTTTGCAAAATCGAGAAAATAACGATAGGTGAAAAATTGTGTCTTGTAAAAAATTAAGATTCATTGTATAATATTGTCAATGCACTTTATAAATAGAAAAAAGGAGAAACCATGGCAGGAAAAATCGACTTAAAAAAAGAGTTTAACGGCTTGTTGACGAGAGGTAAAAATATCGATCCGAGCAAACCGTTGGACGTACAGAACAACGTTACGCTCAAAGAGTTCATCGCCATCGGCTTGTACAAAGTCGGCACCCAAATTTACGGTACCACGCAAGGCTCGAAGGCAGCCACTTTCTTGTATGAATGTTATTATAAGGGAGTCATGGACTCCACCCGCGTAGCCGACATATCGGCGATTTTGACGACGGTCACCACGATTTTGGGCTTGTTGGTCGGCGTACTCGCCGCCATCGTGGTATTTAAGTGGAAATCCAAGTGGGGACATTATCGTCAATGGTTCGTCATTCCGCTTTTGCCTATCGCCGTCTTGTACGCATTGGAATTCGTCGTGCCCGCCTTTTCTGCTACGGGTTTGATAGCCTTCCAATTCGTGGTTCAGATTTTGAAAACCATTCTTGCCGGTTTTTACGGTTTGGCGGGAAATTATCTACACGTTATTTCCCCCAACATCAAAGAAAAGAAATTGGTCGTTACGCTGAATCAGGTATTCTACTATATCGGTTACGGTCTTGCCTATCTGTTACCCGTCGTTTTCGGCACGTTACCCCGTTCCGAAATGTACTTCTACACCGTTTTGGTGGGCGATGTCATTTTATTTGTGGGTAGTATTCTTTGCGCCTTCTGGCTTCGTGAAAGATTGGAACTGCCGCAAAAGAAGAAAGAAAAGATCACCACGACCTCGTTGAAATTGTTCAAACATAAAAACTACGTGGCGTACCATTTGATTCAGTGGACTTCGTTGTTTGCCATGACGGGGAAAATGATGACCTATCTGTCCGCCATCGTGGTCGGCACCGATAAAGCCGTTTTATTGACCTTGCCTTCGGCGATCGGTACCGGTTTGGGCGTCGTTTTGGCGACCGTTCTTTCCAAAAAACTCTCCCCCGTTAAGCTGTTGAAGATTGCCGGAGTCTATATGCCGGTGATGGGACTGTTTACCTTCTTTGCGGTATTCTTTACCCATGAATTCGGTATTCTGTTCTATATAGCGTACTTCCTGTTCGGTTTAAGCTTCGGTATCGCCGAGCTTTCCACCGGACACTTAGACGCCGAGTTTAACGACTTTTTGGAGTGGCAAACGGGCGAAAGACTGGAAGCTGTACAGGGCGTCATTCCGAATTGGATAAAAACCGGTCTTACTTACGTACGGGATATTATGGTACCCTACATGATTGCGTGGGTTGGTTATCAAACCATCGCTTCCGACGAATACGACAGTCTTATGGAGTATATGAAGACGTTGGAAACCTACGACAGTACCTGTTTGTGGATTTTGGCGTTTGCCTTGTTCGGCGTTTCGCTGTCCTATCTGTTCCGTACCGTCATTTTGACGTTCATGTACGACGTGGACGGCGACAGAAAGAAGAAAATGTATGAAGAACTTTCGGTTATGCGTGCGAAAAAGTCGGTAGAGTCCGTTGAAGGGGAAGCCGTAGCGACAAAAACCGCCGACGCCTAAACCTGTTTTTACAATACCGTTATTGACGAAAACCTCTCCGTAAAAAATCGACGGGGAGGTTTTTTATTGCATGACGGGGGTGACGGCTATCTCCAAGCGTATCTCTTGCAGAGTAGGTAATCTTTCTCGGGGGTATCGACAATAAAAGCCTTCTTGCAAGCCGAAAACGTCGGCGTTTCGGGTTTGCATTTCTTTGTAGAAAGTTTGTATGGAATCGGCGAGAACGGCACAGGAACGGGTTATTTCGTCGTCGGTGACTTCGGTACGGTCTATAAAGGCGTCGGTTTCGGAATAGTCTAAAACGTCCTTCAAAAGGAGGCTGATTTTGAGGACGGCAGTTACCTTTTTTTCGGGCAGGTCGTAGGTCAGTTTGCAACTGTTTTTGAGAATATACCACGCAATTTTTTCCCCGTTATCGCCGGTACCGTTGAGTTGCCCCTTGTCGATTTTCCGTAAGAGGAGGTTTAAGGCAAGGGCGTCCTCTTGCGGATAAACGCCGATAAAAGTATTCTTGACGAGGACGACGACGGAATTCAGACGAAAGAGGCAATCTTGGGTTTGGTCGAGTAAAAGGTCGGAAGAAGAAGGAATCTGAGAATCCGCTACGAAACGGGTAACGTAGGGGATGACGTTACAATTCCCCAAACGGTGATAGTCGACCACGTATTGCCGTAGTGTTTTGGCACAGACGTCTCCGTAGCTGTCGTACAGACCGACGATTTCCCGAATGAACAGACCGGCGTTTTCGCCGAACGCAACCTTAGAAGACAGAATATCTCGGGGACTGCCTTCGCAGCCGAAAACGCAGGCGTTGTCACTTAGGTAGGCGTTGGTGACGAGGTAATTCATGACGGCGTATACGTGGGGACTGTTCAAAAGATTTTCTCCGAGCAGAAGAACGTTACAGTGGGTGAGCGTAACGG
>DCGI01000073.1:10774-13294 GCA_002315475.1 Christensenella sp. UBA1782
TTCTCCTATGGTGGAACCTGTCGACTGTACGGTGCGAGTATCCGTCCCCGATTCTTCCGTTCCCGACGTCAGGATTTGCAGAGAAACGTCGAGGGCATCCTCGTTATAATCAATGCCGAAGGCGACCACCATTGCCTTGCTTTTTAAGGGTTCTTCGGGAAGAAAAGAACCGCATAGCAAGAACAGAATCGCCGCAAGATAAGTAAAAATCCACTTATAGGCTCGCCGCATAAATCCTCCTTTGTTTTCGCAGGGAAAACAGCAGTATCATGAGGATGGGAATGCCCGTTTCTATGCCGAAAACGACATACTGAATCCCGCTTGTCGCAAAGGCAAGAACGTCCTTTTGATTTTTCCAAACAAAGAAAGAAAAAATCCCGAGTAGTATGCAAAATAACATAGAGGAAAGGTATCCTTTTATATGCAAAAGGGAACCCATTTCCGAAAATGACGATATTTTCAAACCGATAGTCAGCAGGGCGACGCTCACCCATAACAGACCGCCTATCCAGTCTAAACTACCCACTTCGCTGACGACGGTATCGAAAGATGCGAGGCGGGCAAAAGCGCAGTCGGCGAGGAAGGTGGCTCTGCCGTAGCGCGCCAAAAGGAGCATATAGCAGGCGGTTACGGTGAGGATACTGACGAAGGAAAACAGAGCGACGTTTCGACGCTTTCGCACCTTCACGCGGAAGAAGAGAAAAGGGGAAAAATCGAAGGTGTAGATTAGGTATTTTTCGATGGATTTTACGGCGGCGGGCAGGTTGGTTCCGACGGGTAAAACGTACTCGAATTCTAAGTTGGCTTTCCCGAAAATCAAGCCCATGACGATGATGACGGGTACGAACCAAACGGACAGTTCAAACAGTCTTGCGATGCTTCTGCCCCCTTTGTAGCCGAGATAAAACAGGATGAGAAGGCATGCGAGCAGAATGGGAAAATTGAGTACGTTATAAAAGAGAAAGGAAGTAACGTAATTGGTGATTTCGGCAAGAAAGACGATGCTTTTCAGAACCATGACGAAAAGGACGGGCAGAGAAAGCAAGACGTAAGGAAGGGTTCCGTAGCGAAAATAAATCTCGTGCATACCGCCTTGACTGCATAAAAAGAGAACGGCACCCAGTTGTAAAAATTCCAAAGCACAGACGAAGGTTACGGCAAGACAGGCATCCGTTCCCGCTTCGGCGTACAACAAGGAAGGGAGCATGGACATCTTAAAAACCAGCGGAATAAAAAAGATCATGATGGACAGTTGACGTCCGTTGATTTCGTTCAAAATAGTTGCCTCCTGTTTTTTAAGCGGGTTTTGTTGCGTAACGGGTAAACGTAAGGACGTTTGTATCGGTCGGTCAAGGACTCTTTTAACAAGGCGTTTTTTAAGTCGCTCGGATCCATGGGGGCAAACGGAGAAAGATAGGGTACGTTAAAGAAAGACAGTTCCGTGAGGTATGCCGTAAGGGAAATGGCGAGCAAGAGCATACCGAAAATACCGAGTAGTCCTCCCGCTAAGACGAATAACACCCGTAACGTACTGATGACGCCCACTTGATCGGGTACGGCGTAAATGCCGATGCCGCTCATGGCGACGATTAGGACGGTGATACTGCTTAAAAAACCCGCATCCACGGCGGTTTGCCCGAGTACGATGGCACCGACCACGCTGAGCGCCATACTGACGTGACGGGGCATGCGGATGCTTGCTTCCGAAAGAATTTCAAATAAACCCAATGCGATTATCATTTCCAACGTCGGGTTAAAGGGAATACCGTTTGTGGAGTTCAGAATGGTAATCATCAACTGCAAAGGTAATATTTGATATTGGTGGGACTGTAATGCGACGAAAATGCCGGGAAGAAGCAAAGCAAAAGCCACCGCCATAATGCGTATCAAACGGAGAAAGGTTACGCGTGCCGACCGCTTGTATCTGTCCTGACTGTCCTCAAAGTCTTCCATCAAAATAAAAGGGACGGACAGAACAATCGGTGAACCGTCCACCAAGATTACGGCACGCCCGTCCAAAAGTTTTCCGGCGATAACGTCTACTTTTTCGCTGTTTCCGATTTGCTTAAAAACAGAATAGGGATATTCTTCCAAGATTTTTCCGATATAGGAAGAATCGACGATGCCGTCGATTGTTACCGAAGCCAGTCTTTTTTTTATCTTCCCCAAGATTTCCTGAGGTGCCACGCCATGTAGATAGCAGAGTACGACGGTGGTTTCCGAGTATCGCCCCATGGTTAGTTTTTCAAAAACCAAATCGGCAGAAAGAAGTTTTCGCCGAATCAACGTCATATTGGTTTTGACGTCCTCCACGAATCCTTCTCGCGGTCCTTTGATGACCGAACCCGTCGGCGGCTCGCTGGCGGAACGGCTGTTGCCTTTGCGGACGGAAAACTGAAAATAGCTTTCTTCGCAAAGCAAAACGCAGTCTCCGGCGGCGACGGAACGAATACCTTCTTCTTCCGGAATTTCTTGAATTTCACCCGAAAAGGGTAATGCCTCTTGTAAAGCTTGCAGGGG
>DCGI01000037.1 GCA_002315475.1 Christensenella sp. UBA1782
CTTTCCGTTCAGTTTTTAAGGTACGTTGCTTTCATGAAGAAAGCCTACATATAATAAGATAAAAACATTTTTTTGTCAATGATTTTGCGATACTTTTTGAAAAAATTTTTTATTTATTTTTATCTCAATCCCAAAAAAGAGGATTATTCCTATATTTTTTTCAAAAATTCTTTATTGCGTATAGTGATTTCTCCCCGTTCCCCCGAAACGACGCCGAGTTCTTTCCATTCTTTTAATTTCCGCGTAACCGATTCCCGCGCCGATCCGATGCGAGAAGCAATCTGTGCGTGCGTCAAAAGAAGTTCGTTACTGCGGACGCGAGCCGACTCGTTCAAGAGAAGATCGGCGATTTTTTTTTCGAGAGAAAAATAGTCCCTTTGCCCGATGGCGGCAAAAAGGTGGGGTATCTTTTCGGCAAAACTTTTGGATAAATACGCCTCAAACTGCGGAACGTTATCGTAAATCCGTTCGGTTTCCTTTTTATCCAGTATCACCACGTCCGCCGTCTTGGTCAGCACCTGAAACGCCACGTCGGAAATTTCTTTCCCGCAGGTCAACGCAAAATCCGCCACGCAAACCTCGTCCCTTCCCATACGGTACAGCTCGGTTTCGACGTCGTTTTCCCCAAAAAGAAAGGCTCCGATACTTCCGCTTTGAATAAAAATGCAACCGTAAATATTTTCGTATGACAAAAATCGGAAACCTTTTTTCCATTCTTCGTGCTTCCATTTGGCACTACTCGTCAAGATTTCCTTCTGTTTTTTCGATAATTTATCCCAAAACGGTACTATTTTTTTCAGTTCGACTTCCGACATCCCTTATAGTATAATCTCTTTCTCTTTTCTTTTCAAGGGATTATTTCGATAAAAAGCAAATGATAGGGATTGTTTATCCGAAAATCGTGTCGCCCGCCCAACCCTCTCGTGACGAAAAGGTACCGCCCGTTCCGCTCGTAAACCCCCGACGTATAGGTCGGAAACCAACCCTGATCGGGAGCGTATAATCCCGTAGACGCCACTCGTACCTGCCCGCCGTGAGCGTGTCCCGAAAAAACATAATCGGGAGGAGCTTCCGCCGCAAGATACTCCGAAAACCTTTCCGGACGGTGCGCAAGCAGAAAAATCGGCGTGGTTTTTTCCGCATTATTATAAGGATACGCATCCGAAACCCCGTATACCGTTATCCTCTCTCCGCACACCGTTACGGTGCGTCCCTCGTTTTCCAACAGCACGACGCCGCCTTCCTCGAACGAGCAACGAATTTCCTGCAAAAGGGGATGCCCGATTTCGTGATTTCCCAAAACGGCAAAACACGGAGCCGTTTCGGAAAGTTTCCGTAAAAAATCTCGACAGGCAAGAATATCCTCCTTTTTACTTTCTCCGTCCAGTATATCCCCCGTCAAAAATATAATATTCGGTTTGTTTTCTCGCAAAATCGAAAGAATTTCACTTGGTTCGACACCTTGAAAAGGATAATGTAAATCACCTATCTGCGCTACGGTTATTCCGTTCCGAATGGTTTTTCCGTCTACGAAAAGGATTTCGCTTTCCGTTTTTTGACTCGAAACCAATCCGCTCGCCAACAAAACAACCACGAAGAAAACAAGACTTCCGCCAAGCAACAACCCTTTCCGCATAGTAAAAAATATGACCTATTCAAAAAATATTGCGTATTCTTTCATAAAAAAACAAAAAAACACTTGCATATTTGTTTAGAGGGTACTATAATAAATTAGCAGTCTACAAATTAGATTGCTAAAAAATACAGAACGGAGGTATCTCATGAAAAAATTCAAAACGGAATCCCAAAAGATTTTGGATTTGATGATTAATTCCATTTATACACACAAAGAGATTTTTATCCGAGAACTTTTAAGTAATGCAAGCGACGCTATCGATAAACTGTATTACAAAAGTTTGACCGACGGCATCAGCGGACTCGCTCGGGAAGACTTCTCCATTCAAATGAAAGTCGACAAAGAAGCTCGCACCCTCACCATCAGCGATAACGGTATCGGTATGACCGAAGAAGAACTGGACAAAAATCTCGGTATTATCGCCAAGAGCGGCTCGCAAGATTTCAAAGCCAATAACGAATCCAAAGAAGACATCAATATTATCGGACAGTTCGGCGTAGGTTTTTATTCGGCTTTTATGGTCGCCGATAAGGTCGACGTCATCAGTAAAGCCTACGGAAGCGACGAAGCTTTTATCTGGACGAGCAACGGCAGCGACGGCTACGACATTAAAAAAGGGGAACGGGAAGGTAACGGCTCTACCATCGTTTTACATCTCCGCCCCGACACCGACGAGGAAAAATACAGCACCTATTTAGATGAATACGAAATCAAAAGTCTTGTCAAAAAATACTCCGATTATATCCGTTATCCTATAAAAATGGACACGACGCACTACAAAACGGTCGGAGAAGGCGAGGACGCCAAACAGGAAAGCTATTTGGAAGAAGAAACCTTAAACTCCATGATTCCTCTTTGGAAAAAAAGCAAAAAAGACATCACCGAAGAAGAATACGATAACTTTTACAAAGACACTTTCTACGATAACGAAAACCCCGTCAGAGTCATCCATACTTCGGCGGAAGGCGTGGTGGATTATAAAGCTCTGTTATACATTCCTTCTCATCCGCAATACAATTATTATTCCAAAAATTTCGAGAAAGGTTTACGTTTATATACCAACGGCGTTTTAATCACAGACTGTTGCAAAGACCTTCTTCCCGACTATTTCAGCTTTGTAAAAGGCTTGGTTGACAGCGAGTTAACTTTGAATGTTTCTCGTGAAACAATCCAACATAACCGTCAATTAACGAAAATCGCCGAGAATATAGAAAAGAAAATCAAAAACGAACTTCTTTCTCTTTTGGAAAGCGACAGAGAAAAGTATTTGACGTTCTATCAAGGTTTTGCCGTTCAATTAAAATACGGTATTTACGAGAATTGGGGACGGAATAAGGATTTATTGCAAGACTTGGTTTTATTCTATTCTTATCAAGAAGATAAATTTGTCACCTTAAAAGAATACGTCGATAAAATGGGAGAAAGTCAAAAATATATCTATTATGCGACAGGAAAAACCGTCGAAGCCATTAAGTCGCTGCCGCAGTGCGATATTGTCCGTGAAAACGGATTTGATATTTTGTGTCTGACCGACGATATTGACGAATTTGCTCTCCGTATGCTCGGAACTTATAACGAGAAAGAATTCCGCTCGGTCGCCAATAGTGATTTAGGTATCGAAAACGCCGAATCTCCCGTAGAAAACAAAGAGTTAACCGACTTTATGAAAGAAAAATTGGGTGATAAAGTCACCGAGGTCAGGATTTCCGCCACGTTAAAGAATCACCCCGTTTGTTTTAGCACCAAAGGGGAACTCTCGATGGAAATGGAACGGGTTTTGAACGGACTGCCCGACGCTCCGAAAGAGGGCGTGAAGGCGCAAAAGGTTTTGGAAATCAGCGCGTCTCATCCCGTTTACGAAAAATTGCAAAAATATTTTGCCGAAGACAAAGAAAAAGCCGAGAAGCTTACCGAAGTATTATACAATCAAGCGATGTTGATAGAGGGTTTACCGATAGAAAGCCCCACCAAACTGACCGAATTGATTTGCGCATTACTGTAAAAGTATCGTTTTTGAAAATATTTATCCGAAAGCCGACCGAAAAGGTCGGCTTTTGCTTCTTTTTTTTATCTAAGGTATATATAATATATAAAATTATATTTACAATAGTATTATTTCTATGTTATAATACCATATATTATGGGTAATTATACAAAGACGGAAATAGCGGAGTTCAGTACGAAGCTAAAATTGGAATTAAGCCTTCGTATGACGACGGCGGAATATATGTTATGGGTGAATCCGATTAAACCGGTCGGTTACGACGGGAATCGGTTTATTTTCGTCACCCCGACCGAAAACGCCGCGTCGACGCTTTTTGCCAATTATACCGATATGTTTCTTGCGGCGGCAAAGGATTTACATATAGACGTAAACGAATTCTTTTTTATTTCCGAAAAGGATTTGGAAAAAAACGCTCCGCCCGCCGAAATCGAAAAAGCCGTCGAAAAACAGGAAAGCCGTCAAAATTCTTTTATTGCCAAGTACACTTTTGAAAATTTCGTCGTCGGCGGTAATAACCGTATGGTGTTCGTGACGGCGCACACCGTCGCCGAAAATCCGGGATTGAACGACGGTTTGTTGTCGTTAAACCCCTTTTATATTTACGGCGGTGTGGGACTCGGAAAAACCCACCTTTTACACGCTATCGGAAATTATCTTTTCGAGCATAAACCTTCGATGAACGTTATTTACGTGTCGGCGGATAAACTGAGTAACGAATATTTTGCTTCTCTGAATAAATACAACACCGACAAAGACGCCTATCGGAATTTTCGTAACAAATACGCAAACGCCGACGTCCTTATGGTCGACGACGTGCAGTTTTTGCAGAAAAAAGGGGGATTACAAGAGGTTTTCTTCCATATTTTTAACGATTTATATCAAGCGGGAAAACAGATTATTTTATCCAGCGACCGTCCTCCGAAGGAAATAAACGACCTCGAAGACCGTCTTCGCACCCGTTTTTCGTGGGGTATCACGACGGATATCGGTATGCCCGAATACGAAACGAGAATCAATATAATCAAGAAAAAACTGGAAGGATCTTCCTCCCATCTTAACGAAGACGTGGTATGTTATTTGGCGGAAAAAATCAATACCAACATTCGTGAATTGGAGGGAGCGTTGTTAAAAGTGGTTATGTACACCCAGCTCACCCATAAAGAAGCGACGTTGGACGTAGCCAAAGAAGCCTTAAAAGTGCAAGCGCAAGGTTTTTCCGAACAGATAGACAGCGACAAAATCATCAATTTTGTCAGCGAGTATTTTCACGTTCCTTCTTCCGATATTATCGGGAAGAAAAGAACCAAAGAAATCGTAGAAGCGAGAATGATCGCCGTATACCTGATTTGCGAACTGTTAAACCTGCCCCTCGTGACGATAGGACAGATTTTCGGCGGTCGGGATCATACGACCATCATTTATTCTCGGGATAAAATCGCTACCGATTTAGGAAGCGATAAAGAGCTTCGTAAAAAGGTGGATGACATCAAAAACGGACTCAAATGTAGATAACTTTTTCCGTAGTGGATAAGTTGTGGATTCTTCTCCACAAAATGTTGACAAGTTTTCGGTCATGTTTTGGGGAGAAAAAACGGAATTGTGGAAAATTTTTACCTAAAAAGGGAGTTATCCACATTTTCACAGAGGTAATTATAATAGACATCATTCCGATAGTTACTATATATTAAGCGAGGTAAAAAATGAAATTTTGTTGTAACGGAACCGATCTTGCCAATGCTACCAACATCGTAAGCAAGGCACTGGCACCCAATAAAAATATACCCATATTGGAGGGTATACGCATAGACGCTCACGGAGAAGAAATCACGTTGTCCGCTTATAACCAAGAACTCTATATCCAAAAAACGGTCAAAGCCGACGTTTTTGCCGAAGGAAGTTTGGTTGTCAACGGAAAAATACTCAACGACTACGCCAATAAGCTTGCTACGTTGGAACAGGTAGAAGTAGAAAAACAAATAAACGGAAAAATCCGTTTTTCGTTTGGAAAAAGCTCCAGTGAAATTAACTTTTACGATATTCAAAACTTCCCGACCTTAGGAGAGTACCAAGAGGATATTTATATAAAGATAAAAGAGTGTGACTTGCGGGAAATTTTTGAAAGTTCCATTTTCTGTGCCGCCGTTAGCGATTCTCGTGCAATCTTAAAGAGTTGTAAAATCGAAACCATCGGTGCGGTCGTGGAAACCGTTTGTTTGGACGGGTACCGCGTCGGTATCGGCAGAAAAACGCCGGCATCTTCTTCGGGCAATTTCAAAGCCATCATTTTGGGAAAGATTATCGGGGATATCATAAAAATCTTATCCGATTCCGATGAAATCGTCACTGTTACCAAGACGGGGAACACCGTCGTGTTTGATTTGGGGCATACCAAAATCCGTACTTCCACCGTCGAAGGCGAGTTTTATAAGTATGAAACCAGCCTACCGAAGAATATTCGTACCGAAATCACCATCAATAAAGATGAATTGGAACAATGTTTGAATCGTGCGGGTATTATCAGTCGGGAACACTTCTATAATAATATCGTTATTACCGTAGAAAACAGCGTGTTTAACGTGTTTGCCGAGAGTGAAAAAGGAAAGGTTGACGAAAATCTCGATTGCAAGAGCGTCGGAGATTCGGTAAAAATTTGTTTGAATAACAAATATTTACAAGAAGCCCTCGCAAGAATCAAAGAGGATTACGTACAAATCCACATAGAAAGTGCGAACAGACCGATTTTGGTTTCTCGCATGGAAGGCGATGAATACCGTTGCATTATTCTGCCGGTAAAAATGGCATAATACAATAAATAAAGTGAGGATAAAAAAATGGCGATTCGTATTATTGATAAAAAGTATATCGGAACGGGACTGAACTACCCCAAAAACGCAAACGGCGTATATTTTTATTTTGATAACAACTTATTGGTATATCATAATAAAAATATTCCTTTTTTAAGTATTACTTGTGCGGACGGCAAAAAGTTATACTTAACGGAATGTAATATAATCAAAAACGGTGAAGAAGATTACACTTTGGAATTCTATAAGGACGAATTCGCTATCGATTGTCACGTTCGGCAAGGTAACGGAACCATTCGGTTTGAAATAGATAACTTTAACGATTATCCCGAAGTAACCGTTACCCTTTACAAAGAAACCAATCAAAAAGTCATGTCGTTCATGGGGTATGAAAACGGCGGAGAAGGGTTTGTTCCCGAAAAGAAACTTTCTTTCTATATAGAAGATAAGTATTTCTTCGAAAATATCAATATAGATAAATACGACGTTCAGATTCTCGATAAAATCTATATCACGTTCTATCAAAAGAAAGCCTTCTTTACCATTGACACCGTTACCACACCGGAAACCATGTATCAAAAATGGCTTACGCAAAACTTGAAATTCTCGATTTTTAACGAGAAACAGTATTATGCGTATATTCGCAGTCCCGAATACGTAGAAAAATATCCGAACTTTTACGGTTATATCGTCGACGGCGAAGAAATCAATTTGAAGAAAATCGAAAAATTCCGTCATACCTACGGAAAAATCATCTATACATTCTCGTTGGAGTTTTCCAAGTACAGCAGATTTTTGCGGTACTTTGAGGCGGGCGACGTTTATAAAACCGAAAAAGGAACGTATAAAATCAAACACTTTTCGGAATACGCTCTGCAATCTATCAAACGTATCATCCGTAGATACTTCGATTTTCACGTGGACGGCATTTACTTAACCGCCGATTATTCGCCCGTAGAAATTGCTTTAATCAAAGAAGCCATTTCTTCGGTTTTGTATGAATATCCCGAAAAGATCCTTCTGTTCGATAGATTGTCGCAGTTTAACGACGCTTTCGGGTACTATATGATAAACGATCCCGTCAAACTGTTCCGTCATAAGGATTATATCGATTATTATCAATATTGCGGAGAATTCCTTTTAGGTGCGGTGGTTCGTTCCAAAGAAGAAGCGTTAAAATTACCGAGTGCCTGCAAAGTCGTCGTATACTGTACGCCGAAGGAAGAATGAAAAAAGTCTTCATCAGCGGTGTCAGCGGGGACATCGGACAAAAACTTTTAGAAAAATATAGGCAAGAGGGGTATTTCGTGGTTGGACAATACAACCGCGATACCTCTTTTTTGCAAAAACCTTACCCGAATTGTGATTTTTTTCAAGCGGATTTTTCCGATTCGGCACAAGTTCTTGCCCTTGCCGAAAAAATTTCCGAAAAACATCCCGATATAGACTGCATCATTCACAATGCGGGGATGGATTATTACGGTATCTTCACCGATATGACTGCCGATTCCATTCAAAAAATCATACAAGTCAATTTAACTTCTGTCCTACTGCTTACTTCGGTTTTAGGGAAAAACCTTCTATACCGTAAAAACGGTTCCGTTGTCGTTATTTCCTCGATATGGGGTAGGGACGGCGGTTCTTTAGAAGCGGCGTATTCCGCTTCCAAAGGCGGTCTAATCGCCTTTACCAAAGCACTCGCCCGAGAATGGGGTTTATCCGGTGTTCGGGTAAATGCCGTATGCGCCGGTTTTATCGATACCAAAATGAACGCACAGTTTACCGAAGAAGATAAAAACGCTTTTTGCGAAACCCTCGCTCTCGGTAGAATCGGAACGGTGGACGAAGTCGCCGAAACCGTTTTCTTTTTAAGCTCGGATAAGGCTTCTTATATTACGGGACAGATTATCGGAGTGGACGGCGGCAAATAAACGTACTCGGCTTTTTATAAGTACCGTCGCTCTGTTTTTCCGGATATAATAAAGGATAGGACGGTTTATTACGGTATTTAAGAAAAAAAAGTAAACCAAATTTCACTCAAAAAAACGAGTATGTATTATTTTTTTAACGTAACAAGATTCGGCGGATAATTTTGGTTGCGTTTTTTTTGAAAAAAAGTATAATAAAACTCGCTTACAACAAAGCAACCCAATCGGTTCTTTCGGTAAGCCTTAACAACAACATATATTCGGCAACGGTCGGTAAATCCTTCCGTAACCTATATGTAAATGTAATAGTCAAAAAGAGTTCCTTATAAAACGTATCGATTCGGTTTTACAAATTACTCTTCGACTGTTAAAACGATTCGACAAAGAAAGTTCCTTAATTTTTACGTTATGTTTTGTTATTATTACTTTCCGTCGAATCTCCTTAAAAAAAAAACGGTTTATAGTTTAGGAAATAAAGAACAAAAAACCGTATATACCATATAGAAGAATATAATAGTCAAAAAGAGTTCCTTATAAAACGTATCGATTCGGTTTTATAAATTACTCTTCGACTGTTAAAACGATTCGACAAAGAAAGTTCC
>DCGI01000002.1:0-1078 GCA_002315475.1 Christensenella sp. UBA1782
TCATAATAAGATATCCTTTTTGTTTGTTTTTTCTTATTTTACAAACAAAATCGGATAAATCTATGGTTTTGAAATGGTCTAATTATTTATTACGGAATGGAAGTATATCTTTTTTCAAATATCTTTCGTCTTGAACAAATCGTACTGATTGCACAGTCCAACATTCTTGCCGTCTCGGAATAGCCTTTACCACTCATAAAGCAATCAAGCGTATCTTTCAATGAATCATTCAAATCAAGTTTCAAAATGATTTCATCCACCTCTTGCCATTCTTCTTCCGTTTCTTTTTCATCGATTTTAATTTCCAATACACCGAGTTCTTTTTCAATGTTCGGATTATTGATATCGTCTATCTTGAAACTTTTTACAATATATTCGTTTATATACCGGGACACTGTAAAGCAACAACCCTGAAAAACGGTCATTTGCTTCGGAACGCCATATTTAGTGACGGTTGTCATATCCGATAATTTCTTTCCCATGTTTTGACACAAAAAGCAAATTGCCTCACTTGCCATTTCATAGCCCTGATCGATGATTTGGTCGGACAATTTCGTATGGAATACCGAATTGCACAATCCTGCAAAAATATGATTTGTCTTTTGCGTAGGGAAGTAAGCAAAGTTTCTTCTCGTCGTTACGATAGCGATATACTCGCCGAGCATTTTCACGTTTTCTTTTGTGATAACTTCATTACCTTGAACTAATTTTGTCATATCTGACCTCCAATATTTTCTACCTTTCGGCAGAAGCAAAGGAGCATAGGACGATAGTCGCAATAACAAATTCAAGGCATAAATAATAAGTCAAGGATCAGAAAATATTTGCGTGCATGCTCAAAGCATTTTTACTTCCTGCAAATATTTTCCATTGACTTATAAAAGGACTATGCTACGATAAGCTTCCCGAAAGAACGGAAATATTGGAGCACAATCTGTTTTTAGCCATAAAAATAGCCCGATTCCATAGAAATCAGGCACATAAAACTATTTAGATAAATAGAAAACCAATCTCGCTTCCTTGTTGTTCACAAAAAAGTTCGATTGGTTTCCTTTTGGCGGAGAGGAAGGGATTCGAA
>DCGI01000002.1:1110-10561 GCA_002315475.1 Christensenella sp. UBA1782
TTTTCAAGACCGCCTCGTTGTGACCGCTTCGATACCTCTCCGTATTTTCTTCTTGCGTTCAACACATCGCAAGAGAGAACGATTTGTTAAGAAAACAGAATGTTTTCCGTTATCGGATTGATTTACGAAAAGTAATTCTTGTCCTTTCAAAAGTTTTTTTGTGAATAAAAACGATTTTGTACGCATATCCGCAAAAAACACCGAATATTTCCTTAACGGATAAGATTATACTACATAAAAGAAAGCTTGTCAATCGACACGAAATCTTATTTGTAAAAAACCGTTCTTGTGGCGTTATCGGATTTTGATAAACAAAAATAGAATAAACGCAAACGTACAAACCGCAATAGAGAAATGGGCGGTGAAAGTGTTAAGAGCGATACCTTGCGAAAGAAGGGGGGATAAACAAAGTGTATTTGAAGTAAAACTTAAATAAGAGGTAACTTTTGTAGGATATCATGCGGAAAAGGTGTAGGAAAGGTCGGAAAAGGGGCTTATAATAAGAATAGGTTGACATATTCGTGTTATTATGTTAAAATTAGACAAAAAATCGATACTTGGTATCGTGTTTATAAATTAGGGGTATATGTTACAGGTAAAAAATATCGTAAAAGATTACGAAATGGACAAACAGTTCGTTCATGCATTGCGGGACGTTTCGGTTTGTTTTCGAGATTGTGAGTTTGTATCTATTTTAGGTCCGTCCGGTTGCGGAAAGACTACGCTTTTGAATATTATCGGCGGTTTGGATCGCTATACGTCGGGAGACATTATTATAAACGGGATTTCTACCCGTTTTTTTAATGACGAATATTGGGATGCTTATCGTAATTCCGAGATCGGTTTTGTCTTTCAATCCTATAATTTGATTCCGCATCTGTCCGTATTGGCCAACGTAGAGCTTGCCTTAAAACTCAGTGGTTATTCTAAACAGGAATGTCGTAAAAGAGCTATAGAAGCGTTAAAAAAAGTGGATATGGATATGCACCTTCGCAAAAGACCGCATCAACTGTCGGGCGGACAAATGCAACGTGTTTCCATAGCGAGAGCTTTGGTCAATAATCCGAAAATTATTCTTGCAGACGAGCCGACCGGTGCGTTGGATTCTCAACTCGGCGAACAGGTCATGGAAGTACTGAAAGAGGTCGCCAAAGATAAATTGATTATTATGGTTACCCACAACGACGACCTTGCCGTACGCTACAGTACCAGAATCATTAAGATAAAAGACGGTGCCGTCGTGGACGACAGTGATCCGTTTATTCCCGAAGAACCTTATCGGGCAGGTAAGGATATTTTGGAAACCTCCAAATTTATGTATCCGGAGCAACGGAATAGCAAGAAAAAGATACGTCTTCCTAAATTGTCGAAGAAGCCGAAAGAGGGGATACCGTTTCATAAAACCAAGATGAAAGTTAAGACGGCTTTGGGTATCAGTATGCGAAACCTGTGGTCGAAAAAGAGTCGTACTTCTTTGACTGCCATAGCCGGCAGTATCGGAATCATAGGCATGGGATTGGTGCTTTCGGTCAGTAACGGTATCAACCATTTTATGGATGACATGAAGTCGGATATGCTGGCTACCGTACCGATCGGCGTTTACGAATACAGCATGGATTATAACGTAATGATCGATATGTTTATGAAGTTCAGTACAGGTTCCGGTGTTTCGGGAGAATTCCCCGACGTCGACGAAGCCTACGTTTCCGCGAGTGCAACCAACAGTTCTCTTATTGCCGATATTATGGCAGAGCTTTGCGACAGTATCAAATCCAACGATCTTTCTCCCGAGTTTGTGGAATACCTGTCTAAACTTGATCCCGATACGTATTCTTCTTTGCATGAATACTACGGCACGCAAATGAATTTGATTGTGAAAAACGAAGTGGAAGGCAAAACCGTTTATCGGGACGTAACGCCGACATATACGTACACATCCTTGACAACCATCGGAGGAAACGTACTCGGCAACAGCTCTTTGGAAAGTAAATATTGGAACCAACTTATCGATAAAGAATATATGGAAAAATACTATGATGTTCTTTACGGAAAATACCCCACGAAAAAAGATGAAATCGTATTGATTGTTAACGAAGATAACAATATTTCGAAAGAAGCTTTGGAAAGTTTGGGGTATTCCATCGATTACGATTCGGTGGGGCAATCCTTCGAAGATATTTGCAAACATACCATACAGTTGGTTTCGAACGATAAATACTATAAAAACGTTTCCGGTACCGATACGGGTTGGTCGGCTTATGCCGATGCCAAAACGGGTACCGATGCCTATCAAACGCAATTAAAAACCTTATATGAAGAAGACGACAATATCACGTTAAAAGTTGTCGGTGTGCTTCGTATAAAACAAGATGCGCCCATGGCTCTCGTACAGTGCAATTTCTGTTATACGCCCGAACTTGCCGAATACGTTCGCGATGCGGCGTATGAAAGTGCAATAGCCGTTTCGCAAAGGAATCTTTTGGCGGAAGACAGCGGATTAAACGTTTTCAGCCAAGCGATGGCGGAGAACTACGAAAACAAAGAAGGCACCAATTGGCTTTCCGTCGTGTTAAGTTTGGTTTTGGGTGGAAAAGAATTAAACGGTTTTAACCGATTGATAGGTGCCGATAATACACCCGTTTATATCAATATTTTTGCGGCAGATTATGAAGGAAAAGAAAAAATCGTCGCATATTTGGACGCCTGGAACGAAGGTGCCGACGGCGTGAACACCAAAGGGGGCTTTGTAAAGTACTTCGATATTACCGAAATGTTTTTCTATAACGTGGAAACTCTGACGGGACTGGCTACTATGTCGTTGATTTTGGTCGCGGCGGTATCTCTTTTGGTGTCGTCCATCATGATTGCCATTATTACGAGTAATTCCGTTGTCGAGCGTACTCGAGAAATCGGAATACTGCGAAGCATCGGTGCCAAAAAACAAGACGTATTGTCGGTTTTCTTAGCGGAAACCTCTCTTATCGGGGCGTTGAGCGGCATTATCGGGGTTGTATTTACCTATGCGTTTGCTCCCGTTCTTTCCTCGATTATCGAAAACGTTTCGGGATTTAAGGGACTTGCCGTCGTCAGTCCGTATGCCAGCGTCGGTTTGTTCTGTTTGAGCATAGTGCTTGCCTGTATAGCGGGATTTATTCCTTCCATGGTGGCAGCGCATAAGAACGTGGTTGATGCTCTGCGTTCCGATTGATTGAGAGTAACGGAAAAAATTTTCAAAGAAACCCATCGGTTTTTCCGGTGGGTTTTTTGTTAAAAAAAAGGGCGTTTCCGAACGGAAACGCCCTATGCAATAAACTATATCGAAGTTAGTCTTCCACGCGAACGGTGGCGTCGCAGGAAACCACGCAATCGAGTTTTTCGATAAGTGCGATGGCTTTGGTTAAGTCGTTTTCAAACGTTTTATGCAATAGGAAAATGACGGTTGCCGTTTCACCGTCCGAAACTTGGCGTATGGATTGAATACTGATATTGTGTTTAGCAAATACCGAAGTGATTTTGGCGATGACGCCCGCTTGATCGCGTACGTTTAAGCGAAGATAATATTTGCATTGATAGTTGTCGGTAAAGTCTTTCGGATTGATTTTGTCAACGTTTTTGAAGGGTGCGTACTTCGGTTTGGGTTGAGACGCGGCAAAAACAATATCGCTGACGATAGCACTACCCGTAGGGAGATCGCCGGCACCTCTGCCGTACAGCATGATGTCTCCGACGTTATCGCCGACGATGTGGACGGCATTAAAACTGCCCTTAACACTGGCAAGCGGGTGAGAATCGGGAACGAAAGCGGGGTGTACGCGCGCTTCTATTTTTCCGTCCGTTTCTTTGGCTATGGCAAGGAGTTTCAACGTATAACCGAGCATTTTCCCGTACTCGATATCCTCTTTGCTGACTTGCGAAATACCTTCGCGGTGGATGACCGAAATCGGCACTTTTTTGCGAAAAGCAAGACTGGAAAGGATACTGAGTTTGTACATACTGTCAAAGCCTTCCACGTCGGCGGTGGGGTTTGCTTCGGCATAGCCGAGTGCTTGCGCTTCCTTTAAGACGTCGCTGTATGCCAAACCGTCGTCCGCCATTTGGGAAAGAATGAAGTTCGTGGTTCCGTTGACGATACCCATTAAAGAACGGATATTGTTGCCTTGCATGCTTTCGGTAAGGGTACGAATAATCGGAACGCCGCCTACGCAACTTGCTTCGAAGTAAAGTCCCGCATGCCCTTTTTTCGCAGCCGCTTCCAATTCCACCCAGTTTTTACTGAACATTTCTTTGTTGGCGGTAACGATGCTTTTACCGGCGAGCAAACATTTGATGAGAAAGCTTTTGGCGGGTTCTATGCCACCGAAGAATTCGGCTACGATTTGTACGTCTTTATCGTTGACGACGGCGTCAATGTCGGTTCCGACGATAGAAAGGTCGGCACCCAGTGCTTGTGCTTTCGTGACGTCTTTTTCGATAATATGTTTGATTTCCAAGTCAATCCCGTCGTTTTTCATAATGGCGTCGTGATTGTTTTGTAAAATACGATAGGTTCCGCCGCCTACCGTACCTAATCCGAGAAGGGCAACCCCAACTTTTTTCATAGTGTATATCTCCTTATATGGTTATTTGTTACAATCGTATAGCATACGAAGTCCTTTCAAAGAAAGTGCTCTGTCTACCACGTCGATGACTGTACTGTTTTGTGTGACAAGTTGGCTCATGCCACCCGTAGCCACCACTTTGGCATCGGCAAATTCCGGTTTGGATTTGATATTCTTTACAATATATTCCACCAATCCCGTAAAACCGAAAATCACGCCGGACTGCATGTTTTCTACGGTGTTCGTGCCGATGATGTCACAAGGTTTATTCAATTCGATTCTCGGGAGTTTTGCCGCCGTATTGGTAAGGCTTTCCGCGCTGGACTTAATACCGGGTGCAATCACGCCGCCCTTAAAGACGCCGTTTTTATCGACCGCACCGAAAGTCGTGGCACTGCCGAAGTCTACCGTAATGACGGGACCGCCGTAAAGTCTGTAGGCGGCTACCGCATTGACGATACGGTCGCTACCCAGTTGATTGCCCTGATATTCGATTGTGATGCCCGCCATGTTGATTTTTTGAGAAACCATGATGGGTTTGATGTGCATATAATAGGTACACATGTGTTCCAACGTGTAGTTAATGCTCGGCGCGACGCTGCTCATGATGATGCCTTTAATATCGGAAAAAGAATAACCGTTTTGATGCAAAAGGTCGTAAAGAACCATACCGAATTCGTCGGCGGTTTTATTGGTGTCCGTCGCGATTCTCCAAGTATTCACAGTCTTGGTTTCGTTGGCAAGCCCGAGTTTGATATTGGTGTTTCCGACGTCCAAAAGAAGAATCATGTAGCTGTCTCCGAAATAATTTTTTATAGTATACCCTCTTTTTTGAGGATTTGCAAATCTTTTTATTGAAAAAGCTTTTAGTTTGTGATATAATCATAAAAAAAACAGGAGGAAAATCGAAAAATGTTAGATACTTATACTTTTTCGTTGGAATATTCCGTTGACGGCGTAGCCAAAACGTTTGTCGGTGCCGAAAACGACGATTATTCCATATCCGCTAAAAAAGCAAAAAACACTTTGAAAATCACTTTACTTCCCAAAAAAGAACTCGTTTTGAAAAACGCTTTCTTATTGACGGACTTCGCCTTTACCGAACAGGACAGAGTCTACGTAAACGGTTATCAGTCTTGGACGACTTCTCGAGAATACGGCAAGTCTGACGTCCAAAAAGGCTTGTTAAAACTGGCAAAGAAGAATCCCGTCCGTAAATTCTGTACCATTTTCGGCGATTACGATTTTCAAGAATACAGTTTACAACCCGGTGTGTTCCACAGTTATTCGTATACGTATATCAATCGGGAAGGGGACGTCTCTTTGTTCGGTACTCTTTCGGAAAAAACGGGATATACCATAATGCATTTTGATATGCCGAAAGGAAAAATGACTTTCCAAAAGGATATAGAAGGGGTAACGACTGCGGAAGAATACCTCGTTTTCGACTTGTATTATATTAAGGAAACTTACGAAAGAGCTTTTGATGCGTACTTTGCAAAACTCGCTTTGCCGAAGCTTCGTCTTTCCCATATGGCGGGTTATACTTCGTGGTATAACTATTACGGAGGGATTACCGAAGAAATCCTTTCCCGCGATATAGACGGTTTGGAAACGGTGAAAGAAGATGCCGACATTTTCCAAATCGACGACGGCTATCAAACGGCCACCGGCGATTGGCAAACGGTGAAAACAAAATTATTCCCGCATGGCATGAAGTATCTTACCGATAAAATTCACGGCAAAGGCTTCCTTGCCGGCTTGTGGCTTGCCCCGTTTAACGCCGAGAAGAAATCGAGAGTACTGAAAGAGCATCCCGATTGGTTTATTAAAGACGAAAAGGGGAAGTTTCAATTAGGATCTATTTCTTGGGGCGGTGCCTATACGATGGACTTTTACAAACCCGAAGTCGCCGATTATATTCGTTCTTTCTTTAAGACCATCTTGGACGAATGGGGATTCGACATGGTGAAACTGGACTTTTTGTACAGTATCTGCCAAACCCCTCGTTATAACAAGAGTCGCGGGCAGATTATGTGCGAAGCGATGGAATTTTTGCGAGAATGCGTAGGAGAAAAATTGTTACTCGGTTGCGGTGTACCTCTTTTCCCTGCCTTCGGTAACGTAGACGCCTGTCGTATCAGTTGCGACGTGGGAGCTTCGTTCAAACCCGCTTGGTATAACGCAACGCTCAATCAAGAAGTACCCAGCACACGCTACGCCATGAACAATACCATCTTTCGTCGTCATTTGAACGGACGTGCCTTCGTAAACGATCCCGACGTATTCTATTTGCGGGACAGTAATATTCGGAAAATCGATCCTCTTGCCGTCAAAAAGAGCAATCTTGCTTTTTCCGAAGAACAGAAGATATTGCATGCTACCATAAACAATATGTGCGGAGACGTTCTGTTCGTATCCGACAACGTGGGCGGATACTCCGAGCAAACAAGAGAAATCGTCAGAAATCTTTTCAAACCATCGACCGCCAAAGTCATCGACGCTCGGTATTTATCGGAAGACGAAATAGAAATCATCTACGTTGAGGACGGACAAAAATATCGGTTGTTCTTTGATATTTCCAACGGAAGAAATAGTTTATCTACGCTATAAAAAGCAAGTAAGTTACATATACTTTTCTTATATGCAACAATTTACTTTGGAATTTTCCTCTTCAAAGCAAGCGGAAAAGTACTTGGAAAACTATTTTAGAAAGAATAAAGTAGAGTATAAAAAAGAAAAAAGTTCGGGAGCAGCTTATTGTTTCCATGCGGAAAGGAATGTATTTTTACATTCCTTTTCTGTCGTTTTAACCACCGTATACAAGCAGAAAAACGTGTTATTTCGTCGGGAAAAGACCGAAACGGAATTATTTTGCGCCTGTGTCGGTGCCGTACTGAGTATGGAACGGGAAACCGAAAGAGGGTACTTGGAAGAAAGAGGAAGGGAGTATACCGCCGTAAACTTGGACGGATTTTACAATTTTGAAATGAACGATATGCGGAAAGAATGGGAGAGTATCGGATTTTTAACCAACCGCCTTTATGAAAAATGCAGAGTAAAAGAAGAATATATTTCTCTATTGCTTTATTTTTTGGATTTAGAAATGCCGGGAACGGACGTTTTGGTTCGGGACGGTAAGCTTTTTCAAAAGATTACGGGGGAAGAATTGGAAATCTGTCCGATATTTGCCGATAAACGGGAAAATCTTATTGCCAATCTTTTTTTGCATAGACCTTCCGAAATCACCGTTGACGGCAGGCAAAACGATAAAAAGTTTTTAGAACTCGTTACGATGGTGGGAACGCAAAGTTGACTTTTTGATAACCTTATGGTACTATAAACGCATGAATATTCATTTTTTAGGAACCAGTCATGGCATTTGCGAGAAGGATAGGCATTGTTCCTGTGCCGTGCTAACGGTGGGAAACAGAAGATATCTTATTGATGCGGGTGCGCCTATTACCGATATTTTGCCGAGAGAAAACATCCCCTACGACTCGATAAAAGGCATTTTTATCACGCATAACCATTTTGACCACATGGTCGGATTGGTGCATTATACGGGCAATTTGGATGACTTTAACCGTTTTGAGGGGATTCGTAACGACGTGTATGTTCCGCATAAACAGGTGTATCGTAACATGTACCGATTGTTGTTCGGGTGGAAAATAGTGCCTCGTCGCGTAAAATTTCATCGGTATCGTCGAGGGGTGATATTCGACGACGGGTTTATTAAAGTTACCGCTTACCGAGTACGACATATTTTGTTTTCCTATGCCTTTATGATAGAGGGAGAAGGGAAAAGGGTTCTTTTTTCAGGGGATCTGTCAATGGGTATGCGCGATTTACCCAAAGTCTTATGGGAACAAGAATTCGATGCTTTGGTTTTGGAAGGAGCTCATACCGTCTTGAACGGGGAAGACCTTTTGTCGAGATTACGGGGCGTGAAGACCAAAAGATTGATAATCAATCATTTGTATGAAAAGAAAAATTCCGATGAAGTTCTGCAAGAAACCTTTGCGGCATTGCCCGACAAAGAGTGTCTTGCCGCTTTTGACGGACTAAAAATGGATTTATGACAGAGGGAGCAGGTAGGAAATCTCCCTGCGAACTTTCTTTTAGGAAGTGGGGTACGGGGCGGAAATCCTTTTACAAAAAGGGTTCCGCCCCGTATTTTCGATAAAAGAAAAAAAATTTTATTTTTTAATAACGGTATAAAAATTTACGAATTTAATATAAAATAGTTAAAAAACGACCGTTCTTTCGCGTTGAAACACTCTTGAAGCTACAGGGGTTTCTTGACGAACCGGAAAAACTATGGTAGTATATTGGTACTATGAAAAGTTTACATACAAAGGAGAGAGTATGAAGGAAATAGATGAAAATCCTCAAATCGAGATTTCTTCAACGGAAAAACCAAAGAAGAAGACCTCCCAAAAGCCTACGGCAAGCGAAGAGTATAATGCGAGAAACATAACCGTTTTGGAAGGTTTGGAACCCGTTCGTATCCGTCCCGGTATGTATATCGGTTCGACGGACAGTCGGGGCTTGCACCAAATCCTTTGGGAAATTATCGATAACGCCATGGACGAAGCCGAGAACGGTTATGCCAACAAAATCGACGTAACGTTAAACGAAGACGGCTCGGCTACCGTACAAGACAACGGTAGAGGCGTTCCGGTCGATATGCACGAAGCGGGAAAACCGGCAATCGAAATTATTTATACGACCCTTCATGCCGGCGGAAAGTTTAACGATTCCAGTTACAGCTACAGCGGCGGTTTGCATGGCGTCGGCGGAAGTGCCACGAACGCACTCAGCGAATACATGAACGTCGAAGTCTGTCGGGA
>DCGI01000047.1 GCA_002315475.1 Christensenella sp. UBA1782
AGGGCATAGCCAAACTCGTGGAAGGCATGAAAGTCGAGGACGTGATTGCTCGTTTGGAAGGAATCTGTTGCGGTTTTAAGAAAACCAGTTGTCCCGACCAGCTTGCGCAGGCGTTAAAAGAATACAGGCAAGGTACTACGGTATGAATACGATATTGAATTTAGGTAATTCTATCCTCAACACGTGGCTTATCCCTTTGTCGGAAGGGTGGTGTTTGGTGGACGGCGGCTTAAAGCAAGGCGAAAAGAAATTTTGGAAGCGGCTCGCCAAGAAAGGAATTGCTCCGCAAGAAATCAAATACGTCGTTTTGACGCATCACCATGCCGACCATGCCGGCTTTTTGGCGAGTGTTTTGAAAAAGACGGGCGCAAAATTCATCTGTTCGGAAAAGAATACAGAGCGGCTTCGTGCCGGTATGAACGACTGTCATACCTACGTTTCGACGACGCCGATGCTGTTGGCTTCTTCGGTAACCACTTTGTTTTTGGATACCTATCAGTGTTATCCGCCGGTGGACGTACCGTATATCAATCCGTTGACACAACCTCTTCAAGAAGAAGGTTTTACCTTTTTTGAATTGTCGGGGCATACCGAGTGCGATTTGTGCTTTATCGTCGATAAAAAACTGTTTTGCGGCGATATTTTGATGTCCGGTAACGGTAGCTATCACCACGCACCCGCATGGATAAAGAATAAATACGATTTACTTCGCAGTTGGAACAGCCTTAACGAAATGGAAATCGATACCATATACGCCGGTCACGGGAAACCCTTTTCGGCTTCCCTCCTCCCCAACGCCATACAGTATTGGCAAGATAAAGGGGTTTTTCGTTTGCACAAATAAACCGCACTTTCGCAGAATCCATAAGCCGTGCGAAGCACCGCCAAACGGTTTCTCCTCGTGGCGACGGGGCAAAGAGGGACTAGTATGTTGCGTCTTGAAGAATATAAGCAAGCATCGTTAAACTCGGTAAAAGAAGAATATCGACGGTATATCGAATCTTTTTCGTATCGCCCCGCTACGGTGAATACCGTACTGAACGATTCCTTTTATCTATGGAAAAACGGAAGCAAAGAATTGTTTTGGGAAACGGTCGAGTCGGAGGATTTTGAAAACGTAGCCAAAGCGGCGTTGCTCGAAGTTTTGCGGGCACGTTCCGTCGTGTCGATTGCGGAACGTATTTTGTCTTTAGACGTGGACGAACGTCTGAGACGGGGCGATTTGAGTGTGGTTGCGGATATACGAAAAAGCCAAATAAACGGAGAAGAAAAAGATTTGTATTCCTTTGCTTCGAAGTATTGCAGCCACCATAACCCGACGGCATATCCCGTTTATGATTATTACGTAGACAGAGTTCTTCGGTATTTCCAAAAAAAGGACGGCTTTTGCGCGTTTGCGGTGGCCGAATTAAAAGATTACCCGAGATTCAAAGAGATTCTTTTGAAATTTCGTAGCCATTACGGCTTGGAACGGTTTACCATGAAGCAAATCGACCGATACCTATGGCAGCTCGGAAAAAAGTATTTTCCCAAAAAGTACGGTTATGGGAAAAGGAGTCAATGACTTTTTGCGGCGATTACGAAAGGCGAACGCCGAAAAGAACGTCGTTCTCGATAGAAAACTTTTAGGAAAAACGAATAATCAATGCGGGTACGACACCGTAAATTGTGTAATACGTGGGGGCGTGGCGAACGGTGCTACGTCCTAATTCGTTCACGAGCCAAACGAAATCATAGTAATCGGGATGCGGAGAACGAAGCCACCAAAAGCCGTTTCCTTTGTAGTTATTGAGGTCGGTGTAAGCACCTTGCGACTGGGCGTAGTCGGTGGTTTTTTTACGCCGAGCCATATCGCTTTCGGCGGGATCGGGATTAAAGCCGTACTCCCTATCAATGACGTCCCGATCGTTAAAAAGCCAGATTTTGTCTTCGGTCTTCGGCAAAGTCCCGTTATCGAAAGTGACGGTATGAATATGGCTTTGTTGCGTTCGAGTGAAAGCCGTTTCGTAAAAGGTTTCGTTTAGCCATGTGCGAATGTCGCTTTTGGCATAAACGTTACTGTAACAAGACCGACTTTTGAAGTCGAAATGTTGACTGTCAAGGATAGATTCGGACAAAAGTATCGCATATCCGTTGTTCTCTTTTACGATGCGCCACCGAATGGGTTCAAATCGGAACCAATAGACTTTTTCGGGTTCGTATCCGTTTTCGTCTTGACCGGAATTGTTGACGACGATGTTTTTTTGACAGCTTTTCGGTCGGTAACTCGAAAAATACACGCCACGGTACTTTTCTCCGTTGTATTCCACGTCTTGATACCACATAAAAGGAACGTCGTTTTCGCTGTTGTTATAATAATAGTAAGACTTCCATTGGTCGTTCGTCGGCTTTTTGGAGAACCAACGGGAAAAGACGCCGTCTTTTTTATCGGGCAGGACGCCGGCAAGTTTGGTTAAGACGGCGATTGTTTTTTTATCGGTAACCTTGCTTTGCGGGTATTGTCCGAAAGAAAGGACGGTATTTTCTCGGGTAAAGGGTGCGGTAGGATCCGCGTCTTTCTGCTTTTCTTCGGCGGCGGAAACTTCTTCTTCGTCACGAGGAGAGTTCGTGAAAAATTGTTCCAAATAGTCAAAAAGTAATTGATAAAAATCGTTACGGTCAAACCGCAAACATTGTTTTCGAGCAAGTACGGAAGGCAACTCGGAAGGTGCAAAACCGTTGCAGGCGACGACAAGAGCGTTCTTTTTCTTTTCTCCTGTTTCCATGCGTTTCAAAAAACGTTGCCATTCGTTTTTGAGCCAAGTCGACGAAACGTAATCGGCTTTGGAGGCGTAAACAATCATGACTTTTGCCGTCTGTAAGGCGTTAAAGATAAACGGCTCGTACTTCTCCCCCGTCTTGTCCAATAAAGAAATGCGACTGAAAAAAACCCGATATCCTTTTTTCTGCAAACGGACGTATAAGTCGGTGGCGTCGATACTGTCTTGCGTACGCTCGACGTTTTTTTCTTTGTCACTGTCTTTATAACAAATAAAAATATCGTATGGTTTTTCTTTTTGGGCTTCTTTTTTCCATTGTTCGGCAACCCTTTCTATGTATTTTGATTGCTCGATATACCACTTCTTTCGCTCATCGGAAGCGAAAAAAGTGGCTTTCATAAAATCGGAATCTTCGATAAAACTCGGAATGGTGTCCAGACAGCACGTGGGGATTTTTTTCCCGTCATAGTCGTTTTCGTACTTAATCCCGTATTTAGCACAAACCAAACCCCAATAGGCATCGGGGTTTTTGGGAAATCTTTGTATAATGTCGGAGAAAAGGGTTTCCGCCTCGTCGAAGTCTTGTAAACGAAGCTTTTGTCCCGCTTGATACAATAACGATTTTTCTTCGTTGACGTATTCTTCCGGCATGGGACGACGGCAATAAGCGCAAACCCATGTGCCGTTTTTATATTCGTAATTCCCGCCGCAAAAAGTGCAAATGTCGTGGCTCATGATTTCCTTTGTTGTTCGGTGTCGTTTTATCGGAGGCAGGCGTCCAAAGCTTCTTCGATGGCTTCTCTGTCCATGTCCTTGCCGATGAAGACGAGTTTTATCATACGATCGCCGATTTTGTCGTCCCAATCGGCTTTTACGTCGGGGTTATAATAGAGGATTTCTTCTTGTTCTTCTTTGCTCATGCAAGCCACCCAAGGTCCGATATCGGATAAAACGGTTTGCGTGCCCGCCTGTTCAAACATGAACATACTGTCGTTTTCGTTCGTCACCCACGTGACACCCTTGCAACGAATAATGGCACGAGGATAGTTATGCTTTACCCAGTCGGTGAAGGCGTCGAGGTCGAAAGGTCTTCTTCTCTTATAAACGAACGTGGAGATATTGTATTCGAGGACTTCGCCTTCCGGTTCTTCCTCTTCTTCCATTTCTTCCAAACCTTTGATCCAAGCGGCGGAGCCACTGGCTTTGTCGAAGTCGAAACAGTTGGTATCCAAAACCTTTTTCAAGTCGATTTTGCCTTTTTGGGTTTCCAAAATCTCCGCTTCGGGTTGCAAAGCACGAATAACGGTTTCTACTTCGTCGAGTTGTTCTCTCGATACGAGGTCGACTTTGTTGACGACGATTTTGGTGCAGAATTCAATTTGTTGAATGATGAGGTTTTCGATATCGTCCTCTTCGATTTCTTCTTTCAAAAGTTCTCTGCCGGCACCGAATTCATCGACCAAACGAGCGGCGTCGACGACGGAAAGAACGTTATCGAGGCGTACGGAAAAATCAAAGTCGCCGTCGTTCAGACCTTCGGCGAGGTATTCGATGGTTTGCACGATCGGTACGGGTTCGCAAATGCCGCTGGCTTCGATGAGGATGTAGTCGAATTTTCCCGAGCCGGCGAGATCGGCGATTTGTTTCATTAAGTCTTCTTTGAGCGTGCAGCAGATACAACCGTTTTGCAAAGGTACTAAGTTGCTGTCTTTTTCGGCAACAACGCCTCCGGCGGCGAGCAAACTCGCATCGATATTGACTTCTCCGATGTCGTTTACGATAACGGCTACGTGATAGCCTTCTTGGTTATTCAAAACGTGGTTCAGCAAGGTGGTCTTACCGGCACCGAGATAGCCAGTTAAAAGTGTAATCGGTACAATTCTTTTTTTCATTGTAATGTATCTCCTTATTTATTTTTTTACTATATATTCTATTATAGGCATTTTTTTTCCTTTTGTAAAGCCTAACAATCATCTTTTTTGGTACGTTTGATGCCGTCTTCACGTGCTACTATAATTTTCTTCATGCACCGACGGGGATAAAACCTAAAATAAGCACTAAAAGTATTAGGAAAGCAAGCCTGAGGTTTGGCGCATCGTGTGGGAATCTTTTTTCCTCCGAAAAGGGTTTAATGCTTTGATAACTTTATAAGTAACTTCATGTACCGAAGGGGTAAAATATAAAAAACAAGCCTGAGGCTTGGCGCATTGCGTGGGAATCTCTTTTTCCCCGAAAAGGGTTTTATTCTTTGATAACTTTCGAAGTAACTCCACGTACCGAAGGGGTAAAATATAAAAGAACAAGCACTAAAAGTTTTGGGAAAGAGGGGTGCGGGGAGGATAACCTTTTTCTCAAAAAGGGTTCCTCCCCGCAAGCCTACTTCTCTCTCAAAAAGGCTTTCCGCAGAATTTTTAAGCTTACTTGACAAAAAATATAAATATATTATATAATTATATAAGCATGAAGAAAGGTATCTCGGCGGTGTTTTTACTGTTACTATGTTTAGCACTGACTGCCTGCGGCGTATCGCAGGGAGATACTTCGGTCGTGCAAGCCGAACTGTCGGACGCGGCGGAAATTTTGACGGAGACTGTGGCGGAAATTTCGACGGAAACTGCGGCGGAAAATTCGGCGTATGAAGATGCTCTTGAACCGCAGAACGCTCCGCTGACAGACAACGACGAGATTGTCAACGTGGTTATTTTCATTTGTTTTGCCGATGAGAGTCCGACACAGGTGCGCACGACGATTTCGGATACCATTATAGATTCGTTTAACGGGGAAGAAAATTCTTTGCAGGATTATTATTTATCCATGAGCTACGGAAAATTTAATTTGTGTTCCATTTTCCCGTATGCCGACGAGGAAAACTTTTATATTTATCAAGACAGCCATAATCGTTCTTACTACACCAATAACAGTAATAAGTCGGGTACCGGACGGACACGTCCCGAAAGTGCCTTGTTGAACAACGCTGTTTTGGGTGCCAACGGCTATTTTTCGTATCAGGGTTTGGATTTGGATGCCGATAAGGACGGGTACGTTGACAGCGTGACGTTTTTGGTCAGCGGTGCGTATAACGATCCTACCGATTGGGGCAGAATCATGTGGCCGCACTCGTGGCAGTTGGATGATATCAGTCAAAGCTTTTCTACTTCCGGAGCCGAAAAACTGAACGGCGTCACCGTAAACGACTATACGTTTTTGTTTTTACAGTCTTTTTATAAAGTGGGTTTGATGTGCCACGAATTCGGGCACGCCATCGGGGACTTGCCCGACCTCTACCACTATAAGTACGACACGAGCTATTTGTCGGTAGGCTATTGGGACTTAATGCACCTCGATTGCAAAACGCCGCAATACATGACGACGTATATGCGGTGGAAATATCTGCACTTTGTCGACGACAGTCAAATCGTTGAGTTACAACGCAGCGGAACCTATACCCTGACGCCGACGGTAACCACCGACGAAGACGGCGTCCTTGCCTATGTCGTAACCATTTCGCAAAACGAGAGTATTTGGATTGAGTATCGAAGGAACGACGTTTCGACGTACGACAGCGACTTGCCGGGCAGCGGTATTATCGTGTATCGGGTGAATACCAACGCCGAAAAAGGGAACCAACAGGCAAGACAAAATAACTATCTCCATCCCGAAGAATTGTACGTATTTCGACCGAATTGCGCCGCCGGTATTTCGGGTACGACCGAGAAAGAAAAATACAACCTTTCTTACGCCTACGTCAGCAACAACAATCCCGTTTTTTCTTCGATAGGGGATGCCGATTGCACCGATAAATTCGACTCGAATTGTATCTATCTGAGCAACGGAAAAAATACGGGCATCACGTTGTCCGTCGTCTATGAAGATCAAGAAGAGGTATCCTTTTTCGTCAATTTGGGAAACTACGATATAGGAGATATAGCATCTGCCTATGTAGAAGGGACGAACGAAAAAGGCGTGAAAACCATAAACAGCGAAACTATCCGTTACGGCGAAGAAGTCAAGGTGGATTTATATATAAAGTATAAAGCCCGTTCGGAAGCCATTCGAGTCAATTCGTTCTTGTTGGAATACGACTATTGCGTTTGCACCAATCAAACGGCGTATGCCGTCTATACCGACGAATACGGAACGTATCGGTATCCTTTTTCGTTGACCATATTGGATAAAATGACGGGTGCGACGGTGTATGCACTGCCCGACGTAACCGAATACGAAGTCGGCGATACGCTGTCGTTGGAAGGGTTGGTTATCACGGCTTCCTTTCTGTCGGGCGACGAAAAGCAGATAGCCTATACCAAACGGAACGCCTCGCTCTGGACGGCGGAAGGTTATACGACGGAGGAAAGCGGACGCTATACCGTACAAGTAACCTACGAGAAAAGCGTAACCGTTTCGTTCGTCATCGTCGTGCAGAGCGAAATCGTGTCGATTACGGTTTCGGAGAAGGATACGTGGCATATAAACTGTCCGACGAAAGAGGCTTGCTTCACCGTCGAAGCTACCTATCGGGACGGTACGAAAGGAAGGTTGACGCCCGAAAGCTATACCGTTTCGTTCGATGCCGAAACCTTGTATGCGAAAAAGGAAGTTACCGTAACGTTTCGGGAGCAGCCTTCGGTAACTTGTACTTCTTACGTCTATAACGTACCGGAAACGGTGGGTTGTTTGACGGTTTTGAAATACCCGAAAGGGGACTATGCCTACGGAGAAAAACTGGACTTGACGGACGGAGTGGTGCAGGTCGTATGCGGAAACTTTTCTTTCTCGGTCGACGTGCCGATGGAAAATTTTTATTCTTTGCTTGCCGCCTCGTTTGATTCGACCGAAACGGGCAATCATCTGTTACGGATTCCGTTCGGAGACGCCGTTCTTTCTCTTTCGTTAAACGTGGCACCGCTTGCGGACGAAATACTGTCTTCCCTGTCGGCGCATGTGACGGTCGGTGAAGACCGTATCTTCTTGACCGAAAGCATCACGTTGTCGGATTTGGCAACGGTGCTTGCGAGTCCGCTGTCGATTGCCTTTTTTGTAGGGGAAGACAGAATCGCCGTCAAAACGCACGGTTCTAAATGGGTGGCGTCCGACGTAATCGTAAAGATAGAAAACGAAAGCGGGCAGGAAGTTTGCGCTTATTCGGTTGTCCTCGTCGGGGACGGTAATGCCGACGGACTGGTCGACGAACGGGACGTTGCGTTTTGGGAAAAAGCCGTTCTGACGGAAACGTACGAAATCGCCTTTGATTTGAACCGTGACGGAACGTTTACGTTGACGGAATTTCTGAAACTGTTACGGGGGGGAGCGGAAAAGTGAAAAAAGGTTTTTTTTGTGTTCTTGTTTGTTTTCTGCTACTCCTGTGCGGGTGTGAAACCGAGTCGAAAACGGTGGTCGGTATTCGCATACCCGACGGTACGTTCGATACGATGATACCGTTGGACAGTGAAATAGACGTCAACGGAAAAAATCTCGTGTTGGTGTATTCCGACAAAAGTACCAAATATTTGCCGATTTCCGTCGATATGGTGGTCGGGTTTACTTCGAGGACAACGGGGCAAAAACAAATGTATATACGGTCGGGAAAGTACAGCAGCGATCCGATCACCTATACGGTGTACGATCCGTCCGACGCATCGAGGGCGATAGAGACCGAGATGCGCCTCACCGTATCGGCGGAAGCCGAGAACGGCGACATGGTCTATACGGTACGTTTGAAAGGGGAAGACATCGAAAAAGTGTACGCCCTTTCCTGTACGTGGGAGGGCTCGGACGCTATCGACGGCGTAAAAATCGATATGGAAAACGGCACCTGCACGTACGAAACCGTTTCTTCGAAGAAAATAAGAATATTAGCGTATTCGACGACCGAAGAAGGGTTCTCGGCTTTTCGGTTTACCATGCGCGTAAAAGGGAACGACCGAGATATTCAAGTGAAAAAAATAACGATAAGCGACGGCGAAAGAGATTATGATTTGCCCGACGTAGGATAAAAAATGAAAAAATTAACCAAAAGAGAGCGTAAATATCATCCGGAAATCGAAGCGGCTAAGGAGTATATCGGGTATCAAAATATTCGGTTATACGCCAAAACCGATATTCCGCTGACGAAAAAACCGTTTATTCTGACGACGCCCGAAACCGTTTGGGAAGGGTATTGTGCCGATGAAAAGACCGTTCCGCAAGAGATTTCTTCGTCGGAAGGCGTTTCTCGCTACACGTTTGAAGCGGAAGAAAGGTTTACGGTGGAAGTCAAAAACTTTCATCCGCCGTACCCCTCGAAACGAGCCGTCATTCTGTTAGGCGATTACGGAAGCGTTCCGCAGGACGAAATTGCCGAACGTTTGGCGTCGGAAGGTTTTTTCGTTTGTGCGCCCGACTATTGCGGCGTTTTTCCCGATACCTTAACGGCTTTTCCCAATCAATACGCCTACGGCAAGTACGGGGAGGGAAAAGAACACTTACTTCGCGTTTGTCCCACCCCGCAGGATACCTGTAATTATTTATACGCCAAAATCGTACGCCGTACGGTTACCTTCTTGGAAGAAGCCTTCGGCTTGACGCATCCCGTCATCCTTGCCGTCAAAAAAAGTGCCGAATACGCCATGCAGGCGGTGGGCGTGGACGACAGAATTCTCGGGCTTGCCTGTATTTGCGGATGCGGGTATTCCGAATTTCTCGATACCCCTCGTTTTTCGGGAGAATTTTTACCGATAGAAAGCACCGAATGGATTTCCGGCGTATCGGGTATAACCTATTTGAAACGTCGTCCTTTGCCGTTATTTCTCGGCTTGGGCAGTAACGATTTGGGCTCGGACGTAGACAGATTGGCGTATATCGAAGATCTCGTCGGCAAGGAGAATTTTCGCGTCAGCATCGAAAACGGATGCGCCGACAATATACGGACGGAAACCTTCCTTACGTTGTTACGGTGGGTTCGTACCCTCTTTTTGGGAGCGACTTTACCCGCTCTGCCGAAAGCCGACCTCGTCGTCAACGAGGAAGGAACCGCTTACGTCAACGTTTATGCGGATACTTCGGCTTCCCGAAAAAAAGTAACCGTTTATTATGCCGTCAATACCTTGAATCACTCGTTGCGGTGTTGGAACGCCGTTTCGGCGGAAACCGTCGGCGAAGGGGAGTACTTGGCAAAACTTACGCTGCATCATCCCTCCGATCGGGTGTTTTTCTATGCCGACGTCACGTATGAAAACGGTATCGTTTTATCCGGCTGTATCGAAACGGCTCGGACGGAAGGCGTGGTGCCGATACCGAAGACGAACGTTTCCTGTCTCTATGCTTACGGCGAAAAGAACGTCGCTTTTCACGAAGTCGATTCTTCTTTTGCGGTGCTGTTTCGAGAAGGCGTGGTGTGCGCCGCTACGCCGTCGGGCATCAAAGGCATCGTGTGCGCAACGGGAAAAATGATTGCCTTCCCGAGCGATATTACCGAATCGGTCGGCAACGGAAAACTGTTACAGGTGGATAGTTATGCCGAAGCATCATCCTACGAGTTACGCATCACCGTCGTGGACGAGAATCTGAGATGCTATACCACCCTCGTCGGGAAAGAGTCGTTTTCGTCTTTTGAACCGACTCGTTTTCGATGTTCGGATTTCAAGGACGTCTGTTTCCAACCGTTGTCTTCTTGGCAGGACGTCAAGGTTTTGATTGTGGAAAACAAAAATATCTATATCGGAAAAGTGTTGTTTGTATAAGGAGCCAATATGCGTGAAGAAAACGAAATGCGAGAGGTCGATACTCTTGCCGTCAAAAAGAAACTCAGAAATTTTATCATACTCTTGGTGGTGTTTTGCCTTGCACTCGGTATTTTCTTTTATTTGGGAAATTCTTTTTTGGAAGCATGGCCGATTATCGGGACTTCGATGGAATCCACCATTCATAACGGCGATAAGGTTTTATTGGTAAAAACCAAAAAAGTCGATTACGACGATATTATTATTTTTCAAATCGACACCGGGAACAGTGATACCTTTCAGGGGAAACATTTGATAAAACGGGTAATCGGAAAGGAAGGGGACTTGATATCCATTCGATATTCCGCGACGGACTGCGTCTATCACGTGTACAGAAACGGAGAAATTGTGGACGAAAGCCATATAAACGCCCCCATGCTATCCACTTATTCTCCGATGGAAGTGACTGTCCCCGAAGGCAAACTCTTTGTTCTCGGTGACAACCGAAACATTTCGCACGACAGTCATATTGCCGGATTCTTTGCCGACGTCGACAATATTGTCGGCAAGGTCTTTGTCCGCTATACCGCCATTACCGATATGGAATTTGTGTAAAATATCCCTTTTTTGACAAAAAACACCTAATATATATGCAACGCACCTCATAAAGTGTCTGACTTTTCGGGTGTATTGCAAAAAAAGGTGTTTTTTATTTTGCAAAGAAAACGTTTATACGTCTTTGAGTTCGGTTACGTCGATATAGTAGTAGGTTTCGCTTCCTTCGTTGTAGCTTCTGTAGATACCGACGATTTCGATTTCTTCATTCTTTTTAGGATAAGAGCTATGTCCGTTCCAAATGAATTCGATACCTTGTTGGCAACAGGCCGTTGCATCGGCAATGACGACGTAGTGATAGGAGCCGTTGGGAGAATAGGGACCTTTGGCTTTGACGGTCTTCCCTAAGTATTGCTTGGGATTCGTAACGGTCATATCGTAGACTTTGGCGTAAACCATCGTACTGCTGAGAGTGGTGAGGTCGACGTCGATAGTTACGGTGTTGTCTTGATTTGCATAACGTTTTCCGGTGTTCGTTTTCTCGGGTTCGTCGTTGCCGCACGCCGTAAGAAGAACGAGGGAAAGGAGCAAGCAAACGATTACCGATACGGACAGAATTTTTGTTGTTTTTTTCATAAATACGGACTCCTTTTATTCTTTATTTTTTGCGAAAGAGTTTGGTTCTTCCGCTCAGTAAACCGATTACGTAACACACCGCAAAGGACAGAATATCCATAGCGACGATGGTGGAACCGACGGGGGTTCCGTACAGAATGGACACGAGGATGCCGAGTACGGCGCAAAGAACGGACAGTACGGCGGATAAAATAACCACCGCTTTGAAGTTCTTAAAGACGCGCATGGCGGACAGGGCGGGGAAAATAACCAAAGCCGAAATCAAGAGAGAACCGACCAAGTTCATGGCAAGAACGATGATAACGGCGATGATGACGGCGATGATGAGGTTATACAGTCCCGACTTGACGCCGGTGGCTTTTGCGAAGTTTTCGTCGAAGGTTACCGCAAAGATACGGTTATATAACAGAACGTACAGAATGACGACTACGACCGACAAAGCGATGCAAATCCATACTTCGGTTTCCGTCAACGTCAAGATGGAGGTGGAGCCGAACAACGTGGAGCAAACGTCTCCCGACAGGTTGGAGGACGTTGAAAAAACGTTGAGGAGTAAATACCCGATGGCAAGGGCACCGACCGACACCATGGCGATGGAGGCGTCTCCTTTGATTTTTGCGTTCTTGCCGACCGAAAGGAGCAGTACGGCACATACGACGGTGACGGGCATAACGACCACCATATCGTTGGTTAAACCCAAAATGCCGGCTACCGCCATGGCTCCGAACGCAACGTGGGACAAGCCGTCTCCGATGAAGGAAAAACGTTTTAACACGAGGGTTACGCCGAACAAAGAGGAGCAAAGTGCTATCAGCACGCCGACGATTAAGGCGTACCGCACGAATGCGAACTGAAAATATAAGGCAAGGTTGGAAAAAACGTCCATTATCGGTTACCCCCTTGTATGCCGAGACGGCGAGCGCTTTCGCTCTGTAAAAACTCTTCCGTCGTGCCGAAGAAGGACGGTTTGCCGACGTATAAGATGTGAGAAGAGTATTTCAAAGCGGCGGAAAGATCGTGCGAAATCATGATGATCGTGATGCCGTAGTCTTTGTTCAACTTTTCGATGAGGGCATATAATTCTTCGGTGACGATAGGATCGAGTCCCGCAACGGGTTCGTCGAGCAACAGAATCCTTTTGGTGGCGCATAAAGCCCTTGCGAGCAGCACACGTTGCTGTTGCCCGCCCGAAAGCTCTCGATAACAACGTTTGGCAAGATGGGTGATGGAAAGAAGTTCCATTTTTTCCTTTGCCAAATCCTTTTGTTTTTTGCTGTAAAACGGATGCCAGCCGCAACCGTTCAAACAACCGGAAAGGACGATTTCGTAGACCGATGCGGGAAAATCCCTTTGTACGTCGGTTTGTTGCGGAATGTATCCGATTTCTTTGGAATGTACGCCGTCTCCGTAGACGATTGTTCCGCTCATGGGCTTTTGTAAGGAAAGAATGGTACGCATTAACGTACTTTTACCCGAACCGTTTTCTCCGACGATGCAAAGATAATTCCCTTTTTCCACCGAAAAATTGATGTCCCCCAAGACGATTTTGCCGTCGTACCCGAGTGTGACGTTTTGACAGGAAAGTTCGCTCATGTTTATTCCTCCTCCGGTACGCCCAAAGCCGTTTTGAGAGATTCTAAATTGTATTCCATAGCGGACAAATAGGTTTTTCCGTTATTCATGTCGGTTTTTTTGACCGACTGTAAAGAGTCAAACGTTACGATGGCGGGGGCGTAGTCTAAACCGCTCACTTGCGCATTGTCACGGATGGCTTCGGCAATCGTCAGGGTGCTTCCGTCGATTTTGCAAACGGCGGGTAAACGATAGGTGCAGAGTTGGTTTTGCAGATAAGCGAAGACTTGAAAACTGGCTTCCGACTCTGCCGAACAACCCGAGAAAGCGGCAAAATAGTCGATGCCGTAATCGTTTACCAAATACAGGAACGGGAATCGGTCGCCGAATAAAAGGGTAGTACAAGTTGCCGAGTCGACCGCCTCTTGATAGCGCGTGTCGAGTTCGTTCAGTTTCGTGATGTAGGTATTCGTATTTTCCACGTAAGCATCTCTGTTGACTTCGTCGATGGCGATGATGGCGTCCCGTATGACGGTGCAGGCGGCGGAAGCGTTCTTCAAAGAAAGCCAAATATGTTCGTCGTATTCGGTTTCTTCTTCCTCCTCGGGTTCTTCTCCGTTATGCGCTTCCTCTTCTTCCAAGAGTTTTGCCTGTAATGCTTCCATTAAGTTGAGGGTAATCCTATTTTTATTGACGACGTTTTTCAAAGCGTCGTGTACCCACTTATCCGCTTCCCCCCCGATATAAATAAACAGGTCGCACGTGGAAATGGCGGCGAGGTCTTTGACGGTGGGTTGATAATTATGTAAATCCACCCCGCTCTCGGCGAGCAAAGTTACGTCAATATAGTCGTTTGCGACGTCGCCCATGATGTTTTGCACCCAGTCGTATTCGGGAAAAACGGTACAAACGATAGACTTATCTCCCAGATCGGGATCTTGACAAGCGGTGGCGGTTATACCCAAACAGGAAACGGCGGCAAGCAACAACACTACGGTAAAAAATTTCTTCATAATACTCCTTTTATCTTGTACAGTTTTTGCATAGTCCCGCAATAAAAGTTTTGTCGTTGCTGACCGAAAACCCGCAGGATTGTTGTAACAAAGAAGCCATTTGGCTTCCGATACCCTCTTCTAAATGAATGACGCCTTTGCACTTGGAACAAATCAAATGGATATGCCCTTCGCAAGAAGAAAGTTCGTTTAAGTGGTAAACGGCGCAGCTGCCGTCCCCCGATAATTCCCGAACCACTTCTCCGTCGTTGACCATGCGGTCAAGATTACGATAGACCGTACTCTTGTTGATACCGCTTTCCTGTACCGACTCGGCTATCTCGTTTGCCGTAAAACGCTTTTTAGGATTCTTTCGTATGACGTCTAAAATAAGCAACCTTTGTTTGGTGTGATATTCTTTCATGAATTACTTCTCCGATTATGAATTTGCAACCTATTTGCAAATTACTATATCATATCCTACCGAACTTGTCAACGTTTTCCGAGACTGTTGACGAAAAGAAATAAATGTATTATAGTAGTAACTATGAAGAAAGCTGTTTTGTGCGTATTGTTATGTTTTTGCGTGCTATTTGCGGGGTGTGACGGGTTTAATACCGAAAGAACGCCGGAGAAGGAAAAAAAGGAAGAACCGCAACGAGAGGTATTGACGGCGGAGGAGCGTTGGCTTGCGTCCGAGAAGGCGTGGGACTACGACGGGGACGGCAAGACGGACGGAGCGGATTATTCGGTGTTTTTGGCGTATACGGCTTGGTACGAGTCTTTGGCGGCGACCGATTATACGGGGGATAGAAAGATTGATTATGCCGACTACGTCTACGCATCGGCGTATACGGCGTGGCTCGGGACGGAAGATGCGTCGGATTATACGTCGGACGGCTTGACGGATGGGAGAGATTATGACGTATGGGTGGATTTTTGCGCATGGCGAAAAGACGGCTCGGACTATAACGAGGACGGCAAAACGGATTTTTCCGATTATCGAACCGATATGCTTTTTACCGCTTGGCGGGAAAAAAGCGGAGAGGATCATGACGACGACGGAACCGTAACGTATACCGACTATTTGCTTGCCGACGCCGTTACCGCGTGGAAAAACTCTGCCTTTGCCCTCGACTATAACGGGGACAGAGCGATAAACTACGCCGATTATTTGTTGTATACCGATGAAAATATTTGGCTTGCCTCCGTCTTAGCCTGCGACTATACTGCCGATGAAAAACGGGACGGAGACGATTATGCGGTGTGGAAAGAGTATTTGACTTGGTCGGTTTCCGCAGAAGCCGTCGACTATTCGGGCGATACCGTCATTACGACGGAGGACTATTTCTTGGCGGACGTTTTCGACCGATGGTTTCGGGAAAATCCTATAGACGTGAACGGAGACCGAAAAACCGATGCCGCCGATTTTATCCTTTATAATAAAAATAAAGAATTCCAAGGTACTTTCATCTTGGAAGATTTTAAGGCGACCGGCGTCCCCGCACGCTTGAAAGACAGTAAGTTCAGCTTGCGGTATCTGGAAAAAAACCATTCCGAATTTTTGTTCTCGGTGGATATTTACGGCAAAATGACCTGTACGTACTCCGAAGGGGTGGAAAAAGCATTGGGAACGGACAAAGAACGTGTCGACAATGCGGTGGCGGGTGCTAAATTGGAGCGGAAATCGGAGTGGGTGGTTACGCTGACGACCACGCTTGTCATAGAGGGCATACCGACGGAGTTGACGTTCTATTTGACGAAAACCGAAAAGGGGTACGAAACGACGATGCGTATCGTCCTGCAAGAACAAACGGTAGGCGTCGCCTTTACGATCGTGTACGTGAAAAATGCTTGACGAACGAAAAAAATATCGTATCGGGTTGTGGATAAGCACGATATTGCTTTGGTTGTTGTTTTCGGCGATTCCGAAAGAATTGATTGCGTTCGACACGTTGTACGGATGGGCGGTAGGCGGAGCGTACGAAGAAAATAATCTCGTTTTATATAAATATCAAGTCTACGCTACCGAAGAAAAATATCAAAAAGGTTTGGAAGAAATCGAGGCAGTACGGAAAAAGTTTCAAGAGGAAAACGAGATTTTGGCGGTAAAGGTGCACGGGGAAGGAACCGGTGTACGGGAAAAGTACGTTTTGTTCTACGATACCGACGTCCCCGAGAAAAATATAGAATACTATTATGTAAAAAATATCGCTCTTTTCGGGAGCGATATTCCTTGTAAATCTTTCTTGACGTTTGCTGAAAATCTTGCCGAAAAAATCAATACGGTGTACCGAATGATTCTTTATGCGTTCATTACGGCGATTTCGGCATGGAAGACGATAAAAATCGGAAAAGCGTTTAGTAGTGAATACTTTTGATGCCGACGGCAAGATGACGGGAAATGTCAAAGTATTTCCAAGGCACTTCTTCGGTCGGCGGGAAAGCACGAAAAACCAGTTTTTCTTTGGTGGTCGGGTGGGTAAACTTCAATTCCACCGCCCAAAGAGCGAGATTGTGTCCTACCGATTGCGGAACGGTACCGTACTTTTGATCGCCGAAAACGCCATGCCCGATCGTCGCCATTTGTACCCGAATTTGATGCGCTCTGCCGGTGTGCAGACGGATATCCATCAAAGACAAACCGTTTTTCGACTCAATGGTCTTATAATCCAATATAGCCGTTTTTGCTCCTTCGGTCGCCATCGGGACGGCACGAACGATGTTTTTGGCACTATCTTTCAGTAAAAAATGCGTCAATCCGAAACAAGACGGTTCATGAGGGGTACCGACGACGATGGCGTAGTATCTCTTTTCAAAATCCTCTCCGTCACTCTGCATTTGCGTACAAAGTCTTTCCGCCGCTTTGGACGTCTTGGCAAAAACCATCAATCCGCCCGTCGGACGGTCGAGACGATGAACCAAACCGACGTAGGCTTCTCCGGGTTTGTTATTCTTTATTTTGATGTACTCTTTGACCATCGTAAGCATATCCCGATCACCCGTTTCGTCGGGGCAGGAAGGAACGTTTTGCGGCTTTAAGACTACGATAACGTGATTGTCCTCGTGCAGAATCACCAATTCCGAAGGATTGCTCGTTCGTTCTTCTTTTATTTCTTCTTTTATTTCTTCACTCATAGCGTATAGTATTATCAACAAAAATCGTCAAAAAGTCAAGCAAAATAAGGCGTCTTTCTTTTTTTGAAAGTGGTATAGAACGGAAAAACGGCTCATATATTGTAATACTTTGTGAGGCGAATATGAAAAAAATACTTCCGATTTCGTTATTCTTGGCGTTTTGTCTTCTTTTTTCGGTGGCTTGCACCCCAAAAGAAGAGGAAGGCTCGGCGGAAATCGGCTACGATATGCATATAGAACTGGAGGAAAATACTTTGTCGGGAACGGAGAAAGTTTCCTTTGTCAACGTCTATGCGGACGGCTTGACGGAAGCGGTGTTTCATCTGTATCCGAATTGTTACGCATCCGACGCCGTCGATAAGGCGTACAACGGCGTTTTACCTGCCTACGGCGGTATCGAAATCCAATCGGTGACGGGGGAAAACGTGGAAGGGTTTTCTTGTTCGGATAATCAAGAATACTTGACGGTAACCTTTCCCGAACGGCAAAAAGGGGAAACCGTATGTGTGGAAATTACTTTTGCGGTAACGATTCCTTCTTCTACGTTGCGTTTGGGAGAAAAGGACGGGAATATTCTTTTGACTTGCTTTTATCCCCAACTTTCGGTCTATCGGGACGGCTTTTTGACCGATGCGTTTACCACGATAGGCGATCCGATGGTGTCGGAGGCGGCAAGCTATGCGATCGAGTTTTCTTGCCCGAGCGAATACGTGGTCGCTTCCTCGCTGGTGCCTTCTACGCAAGTGCAGGAAGAAGGGGTGACTCGCTATTCTTATCAAGGGGAAAATATTCGGGACTATGCGTTTGTTTTGAGTAAGGATTTTACGGTGCGGAGCGATACGGTCGGGCATACCGAACTCTATTATTTTTCCCTGAACGATACCGATGCGGAAGAACGGTTTTCCTTGCAAAAAGCCGCCTTCGCTGCCTATACGGAAGCTTTCGGAGAGTGCGGTTTGTCTTCTTATTCCGTCGTCTGTCTGCCCTTCGAGTATAGCGGCATGGAGTATAGCGGACTTGCCGTCGTTTCGTCGGGATTGGGCGAGGATACCTCGGATGCCATTCTGCACGAAACCGCCCACCAATGGTGGTACCACCTCGTAGGAAACGACGGTGTACGGCAAAGCGTTTTGGACGAAGGTCTGACTTCGTTTTCGGCGGTCTGCTTTTACGCCCTGCAAGGGGAATCGGCTGTGTTTTCGGAAAAAATGACGAATGTCAAAACCGCCTATACGCAGTATGAAACCCTCCAAAAACGTCGCAGAACGGGGACAAAACTCAATTTAGACGGTACCCTATACGACTATACCTCCTATCAATACACCATGTTGATGTATTATAAAGGTTGTATGCTCTTCAATAATTTGTATGAATTGTACGGCATGGAAAAGATGAAAACCTGTTTGCAAAGTTACGCCAAAACCTACGCCCACAAAATCGCCGACGTCGACGACTTTATCGCCGTCTGTAACACCGTCCTGAAAACCGACGTGCAAGGATTGGTTTACGGCTGGCTCAACGGCAACGGTACCGTCACCACCTTCAAAACGGAAAAATAACGGGACATAAAAACAAAGTGTTCTTCTGAAAACAGGAACGCTTTGTTGCTTTTTTACGAAAACGAACGAAGCTCTTCGAGAGCAACTTTCGTAAAAGCCGATATAAGCTATAGTTTATATTTTTAATAAGAACGTTATGAAAAAACGCTTGCTTTTTTTCAAAAGGTTCGTATTACGGGCGTAAGATATAAAAAAAGGTGTTCCCGAAAGGGGAACACACTTTTTCGTTCGTTTTGCTAAAGTGGATATATTGCGTCTTTTTTTTACGGAAACAAGCGAAGCTGTACTGAAGTACTGCGAGAGCAGAGTCCGTAAAAGCCCATAAAAACTATACTTATTATCCTTAAAGAAAAATATAAGCAGAAAAAACTTGTTTATACTTCATAATAATTGGTTTTTATGGGCGTAAAGAGGCACGATATAAAAAAGGTGTTCCCGAAGGGGGGGGAACACACTTTTTTGTTCGTTTTGCTAAGAGGAAGCAGAGTGGCTATATTGCGTCTATTTTCGCAAGTGGCATAAAAACTATACTTATTATCCTTAAAGAAAAATATAAGCAGAAAAAACTTGTTTATACTTCATAATAATTGGTTTTTATGGGCGTAAA
>DCGI01000015.1:0-23395 GCA_002315475.1 Christensenella sp. UBA1782
GGGCGGGCGGGCGAAAAGAATACGTTTTTATGTATTGATTTTCAAGCGTTTCTATGTTATACTATGTATTGACTATTATATAGGGGTATAATATGCACGTACGTAAAGGATTTATCGGTATTATTCTGTTTGTTGTTCTTCTTATGATTCTCGCCGTATTCGGCGGAACGGCGGTGGTTTTGTCTTCGCATGACCGTCTTCTTTCGGCGGAGGAACCGCAATACGATTCCCTTGCCCTTTCTTTTTCGGATTGGACGGCGTTTACCTATCGGGACGCCCTTTCTTGGCAAGCCGAATCGGTGACCGTAGCCGAAACCGATTATGACGCATTAGCGTATTCTTTACGGACGACCGCCGAAGAACAGTACGTCATGGATACTTCTCTTACTTCTCCTCGCCTACCCCTCTACGGCGATAACGCGTACACTTTTTCCTTTGCTTATTTCACCAAAATGCGTGCCCAAACCCCCGATTGCTTAACCGTTTCCGTTTCCGAAGACGGAGAAACCTTCGAGGACGTCCGGACTTATTATTGTTCCAAATCGGAAGACTTACAAATTCTTTCGGTAGAATTGCCTGCCCGAGCCTTTTCGTATCTTCGTCTTTCTCTCCACGTTTTTTACGAAAAGGACGACGCGTCCGATACCGTTGACCGAGCTTTTTATCTCATCGACGAGGACGCCTGCTTAAAGACCGAAGCCAAACGCTCTTTAGACGACGATTTCGAAATCGAAACGTCGGGCGAATTGGTTTATTCGGGAACGAAGCAAATTCCTTCTTACGAGGTTACTTCGCAAAGCAACGCTCCCGATACCTATTATTGTACCGAAGAACTTTCGGGCGATTCCGTTTTACCCGGCAACTACACGTTGACCGTAAAGGTTTTTAACCTTTCGCATGCTTTGCAAACGACGTTATCCCTTTCGTATACCATAGCCAAAGCGACTTTGACGCTGGCGGAGGATTCTTTCGTCTGTCTTTATAACGATACGCAGTCTTCCGTCTTAAACTATCGCTTCGTCGACGAAACGGGCAGAAGTATTCCTTATGACGAACTCACCGGCATTTACGCTTTCACCCAAAAAGAAGGGGACGAAAAAGTCAAATATGCCGCTTCTTTGTTCCCGACGCCGTCCGCTCCTTTCGAAATCGGCATCGGCATCGAAAACTCCCCCCTCTTTCACGATTATTCCGTTTCGTTCCCGACGAGCGAAGCCATTCGGGGGACGGGTTCTCTGCCCTACACCACCACCTCGTTCCTACATGATTTTTCGACCGATTATACCGGAGAAGCCGTGGACTTCTCCTCGTTTGTTTCGTTTACCGGAACGGTTCCTTCCGACGCCTATCCTACCGCCGTCGAAGCGGGAAAAACGACCGAATCCGTACAGTATAACGATAAAGAATATTCTTTTTCTCTCGAAATCCGTCCCGCGGTCCTGACGTCCGTTTCTTATAACGGTATCGGTTTCAGCAAAGAATACGACGGGAACTGCGACCTGTTCGACGATGCTTCCGTCTATGTGAAAAAGCTCGACGAAAACAACCTTTCTCTCGGTGTCGAAGGGGTAACCGTTTCTTACGAAAAGGTTTCTTCCGCACGTGCGTACGGCGTTTCTTATTTCGTTTTACAAAACCCCGTTTTGCAAGGGGAAAAAGCGCATAACTACAAACTTGCCGATTCTTTCTACGTATACGCCGCCGCAAAACCCACCGTACTCGCCACGAGTGCCGTTTTGTACGATACCGTCGATTCGGCTGGCAATACCGTCACCGTACAATCCAAAACCTACGAAAAAGGCAATACCGCCGCCGTCCTTCCGACGGGCTACGACGAAAACACCGCTTTGCCCGTTTACGGAACCGACGAAATCCGCTACAAAGACGTTTCTTTCTCCTTTTCCGATGAAAACGTCGGAAAACACCTTCTTGCCGTCCGCATCGACAATCCTTCCTTCTACGACCGCTATTTACCCGATATTTTGGTTACGGCAAACATAGAGGGAACCATAAATCCCGCCGTCCTGACGGTGGAAGAAACCGCACGAAACGGATTGTTTACCGAAAACAGTGCCGACGTCTATCAAAAAGAATATAACGGTTCGGTCGACGCCGAAAACCTGACTTTCCGACGGCTCGTTTTGAAAAACCAACCGTCCGATTTCCCCGCTTTTTCTCGGTTTACCGTAGCTTACGAAACGGCTTCTTTCGAAGACGAAAACGTGGGTAACGAAAAAAGCTTTTCGGTTATCGGCATTACTTTGGTCGGAAAAGATAAAGAAGCGACCGAATACTTAAAGAATTATTCCGTAGCGGACATAACCGCCACCGGCACAATCTACGCCGCCGGGTTACGCATTTATACCGATTACGTCCGTATCAACGAACGGCAGAGTTTACCCGTATTGGAAACCAATCTACCGTCCAAAAACGGTATTCGAAACGACTCCGTCCTGCAAAAACGTATTTTCCGCACCCTTGCCGATGCCAAAACGTTACAAAACGAAGTAGCCGAAGCCAAAACGTCGGAAGGAAGTTATTTCCTGCGTGCCGACAGCATTTCCGACAACTACGTTATCGGGGACGTCTCGGAGTCTTTTGCCTATGCGACTTCGACGTACGTCATCCTGCGTATGGACGTAACCGCCGCTTCCAAAGTGCGGCAAACCCTTCTTTCCGATACGTTGTCTTTGGCGGGAGGCAATACGTTCGCCATGTTGTCGGGCGGCAGCTTTACCCCCGATTTTCGTTCTTACGTGTCGGGCGAGAACCTTTCCACCGGTCTGACCGTATCCTATCGAATCGATGACGCCGACCAATGCGTCGCTTGGGACGGCGTTACCGTTCAAACCAAACAAACGGGTTCTTTCACGTTAACCTGTTCGCAACGAGGAAACGATTATTATTATCCCGCCGACGATATTGTCATCACCGTAGAGGTTTTACAAAACGACCTTTCGGGAAGAATTCGGGAGGGACAAGAATCCGCCCTGTACAGCGGAAACCCCCTTCCCGTTTTAACGGAAGAACAGCTTGCCGTTTATCAAAAGGGCAACACCGTAAACGGTACTTCCGCACCGTCCGAAGCGATTTTGAAAGACGGTACTTCGTACTACCTATATTCTTTTAACGCCGATACCGTATTGGATTCCTTTACCGCCGATTATTCGATAAAAGGGGACTATTACGTCGTTACGGGCGAAACGTACGGACTTGCCGACGCGTATAACGCTTATCAAGCTTATTATGAAAGAAGTTATCGGATTTCTTCGGTCACCGTAGGAGAAACCGTACCCGTCGCGGTCTATTACGAAAAGCAATACGCCGTAACGGAAGACACGTCGGTGAAAAAAGATAAAGTTTATTACGTTATTTCTTACGTTCCCATGACGGTGACGGCGGATGAAGTGATTCCGCAAGGCATCTGCTACGAAAAAGACGGAGAAAGGTACGTCCGCACCGAAGACAGGTATTTTTCGGTGGGAAAAGAGTACTATCGCCTGTGTTACAAAGTAGCCGATACCGAAGTAGGCGTTTCCGTTCAGGAATACGATACTCTGTATACCGAAATCGACGCTTACACTTTGACGCACGATACCGTCTTCGAAAGCGGAAAGACCTATTACGAAGGGGTATACTCTCCCGTTTTCTTTATCTTTGCAGGTGAAAAAGCAGACAGTTCTTTATACTTTGCCAAGAGTGAAGACGTATACACGCCTACCGGTGACGGTACCTTCATCGACGGCAAAGACTACTATCGCCTTTACTACACCGCCACCGATGTCGCAATAGACGGCGTGAGCGAATACTATTCACAGTCGGTCGCGTATGTGTTGACGGAGGATACTTCTTTCTTAACGGGCAAAACGTATTATTATGAAAATCAAGGGCATTATCTGCCTTTATATAACAAAGTCGGACAGGTACGGGGAGAAGCGTATTACGAAAAAGTCATTTCTTACCTCTTAGAACCCTCTCCCGTTTTTTCCGGCAACACCTATTTCGTAGCAGACTATAAATCGGCGACTTTTCTGGATGCGCCCGTATTGCCGGACAGTCCTTATTACGTGGTAACCGATTTGTATGAAAAAACGACGGACGAGACTTTCGATCCGTTCACGACCTATTACACCGTTTCTTTCGACAGAGTGGAAGCGGAAGGCGGAACCTTTGTGGAAGGGGCTTATTATACCGAGCGGAACGTTACTTCTTTGACGGACGAACGGTATTTCGACTACAATACCCTCTACTACCGCGCTACGTTTACGGCGAAGGATTTTTCCTCTCTGCGTACGGTCGACCATAACTATACTTACTTTATCCAAGCGAATTCTTTCGAAACCGAATATAAGAACGACTACTATGTCTTTGCAAAGAACGCCTTTGTCAAGACGGGTGCCGAAGAAAGCACCTTCTCGGACGATACCTATTATTTGCCTTTGGAAAAAACGGTAACGGAGTTTACGCAAGATACCACGTATTATTATCTCGCCTATCCTTTCATCGGGAGCTATCCCGTTTCCGTTTCTTTACACGCCGAAAAACCCACGTTGACCGTTTACATGACTTCTTCGGTCACCGCCGCCTACGGCGAACAACCCGATTTCTTCGCCGCCGTCGACAACATGGTACTTTCCGAAGGAACCGATACCGTTCTTCCTTATGACGAAACGGTACGACTTTTACGCACGTACGGAACTTTCTCGTTGCAACGGGGCGGAACCGATTTTGACCTTTCCCGCGAAACGCCGAAGACGTTGACCGTCCTCGTCGCGCCTGCCGAAAGCACCGAAAACGACCTCGTTTTGACTTTCTCCGCCACCGCGCCCTATACCGTCGTGCTTGCCGCGAGCGAACTTTCTTATACCGTCGACAAAGCAACGATTACCGTTTCTTTGGAGGGCGTCACCAAGTATTACGGAGAGTCTTTACCCGACGGAGAAACCTTGACGGACGCATGGCGCATCGTCGGACTGCCTTCTTTCGAAACGGCAACGGAGAGCTTGCTCGAATCCATTCGATACACCATGCCCTTCCACGCCCTTTCTTCGGCGGGGTACTATCCCGTATTCTTATCGGCACAAGCCGAATCGACCTTCGCCGACCTTGCCGACCGCTATACTTTCGTTTTCGTCAAGTCGTTCTTGTCCGTACAGCCCATTCAAATAGAAGTCCTGACCGACAAACCCTCTCACGTCTACGGCGAGGTAGCCAAGGATATTCATCTGCAAACGACCATTCTTTCTTCCGTTCGTATCGATGACGGCACGATGCAGGAACTCATCGACGAAGTTTTGACACAAACCCGATACGCTTGTGCGGTTACCGATACCTCCGACAGCGGTACCTATCCCGTTGTTTTGTCCTACTTCGGCACCAATCCCAACATCATCGTTACCCTTTCCGAAACCGAAGAATATACCGTAGAAAAAGCCCTCCTCAACAACGGCACGCAAGACTTCGTGTTCGACGACGAAGAAGTCCTTTACGACGGGGAATCCCATACCCTGACCGTTTCTTACGATGCAAACGTTTGGAAGGATATTACCGTCACCTATAACGTGGGACGCTTCACCGATATCGGAACGTACACCTATACCGCCACCGTCACCAAAGAGAATTATCATCCTTTGATTTTGAAGGCAAAACTGACGATCGGCACGTTAAAAATTTTTTCTTCCAGCCTTACGATTGATGCGGTAACCGTCACCGTTACCGACGCTTCCTGCACCAAAGGCGTCAGTAACAAACTGTCGGTCGCTTTAACCGATTTGACGAAATCGGAAGAAGACCTCGACGCCGTCAAGACCTTGCTCGAAACGACCGCTCAGGGACAATACACCGTAACCGCTCTCTATTCCTTACGTATTACGGACGAGTACAATGCGGAAACCGTCTTACCTTATCAAACCTACACCGTTTCGCTCAAGCCTAAGAACGTAACCTATTCTAAGGACTTGGTACTGTTCGGCTATGTCGACGGTAAATACACCAAACTTCCATACGTCTACGAAAACGGAACGTACACCTTTGACGTCGGGACGGACGAAGAAGGGAGCGTCAATCCGCTCGGTTTCTTTGCCTTTGCGACGGCAGAGGAAGAAACGTCGGAATTCGGCATCGTGCAAATCGTCATGATCGCCGTCATCGTCATCGCCGTCGTCTTTTTGGCGAGCCTGTTCATCGGAGCGGGGAACAAAGCGAAAAAAAGACGTATCCGCAGTAAAAAAAGACACCAACGTTGGGTATAACGACACAAAAGAATAATATCCTTTAGCCATAAGGTTTATTATAAAAACAAAAAAGGAAGGTAAAAAAATGAACACAAAACCAAAGTTTTGGGACAAAATTTTCGGCGCTACCCCCGGTGACGGCGAAATGCAGTCCAAAGAAGCCCTCAGCTTCTCTTGGTGCGGATTCGGTCAGAACCTTATCTGTACCATCATCGGGAGCTACATCACCATCTTTATGACCGACGCTATCGGCTATTCCGCCACCAGCGTTGCCATTTTGATGCTACTTGCCCGTATTTACGACGCCGGCAACGATCCCATCATGGGGAGTATCGTAGACCGTACCCGTACCAAATGGGGCAAATGTCGTCCGTATTTGAAGTGGATGGCGTTCCCGATCGGAGCCATGACGATCATCTGTTTCTTACCGTGGTTCCCGAAGACGACCGGAGGCTTTGCCGCAGTATCCGCCATGTATATCCTTTGGGGTATGATTTATACCGTAGCCGACGTACCGTTCTGGGGACTTGCCACAGCCATGTGTGACGACACCTACCGTCGAGGCACGATGCTGACCGTCGCCCGTCTGTTCTGTACCGCAGGTGCCGGTATCGTAACCGTCGTCGTACCGATCATTACGTCCAACATTACCGCCGACAATACCGCCGTCGTCTCCGCTATCCAAACCTTGATAAACGGACTTGCAAACGGTGACGTCGCCACGTTTTCCGCTCTCGGCGATATTTCCGCCGTTCTCGTCGGAAACGCCAATCCCGACATTCTCGCCGCCGTCGAAACGCTCGGCAAAGCCAACGTTTCTTTGGTGCAGTCGGGTAACGCTTTGTACGCCGTCATGGAAAACACAAGAGCCGCCATTTCGGAAACGCTCAAATTCACCTATTTCATTTCCGCCATCGTCTGCGTGGTTATCGCCATGCCGCTCTTCTTAATCGGTTTCAAAAACACACGCGAACGGAATCAAAGTTTGGAAAAAGCACCTTCTCTCGGGCATAACTTCAAGTTGCTCTTTAAGAACACCCCTCTGATGCTGATCGTGCTTTCGGGTATCGGCGGTGCCGGCAGAATGATGTTCAATTACACCGGCGGTTTGTATTTTGCCAAATACGTTCTTGCCGACGTTTCCATTTTGGGCGGGTTTTTCCAAGGGGAAGGACTCTATACCTTATTTACGATGGCTATCGTGCCGGGCGGCTTGATTGCCTCCTTGCTCGTGCCGTGGGCGACTAAAAAATTCGGCAAACGCAATACCTACATTTGGTCGCACGTTGCCGGTGGCGTTGCGATGATTATCGCATTCCTTTACGGTATTATTTTCGACAAAGGAAACTACTCTTCGGTCGGCACCATCGTGATTTTAACCGTTGCCCTCGTGATAGCCGGTATCCCCGTCGGATTCAGTAACGTATTGACCTACGCCATGATTGGCGACACCGTCGAGTATCTCGAATTAAAAACGGGAGAACGTGCCGAAGGTATCTGCTTCGCCATGCAGACGCTCATGAATAAAATCGGTATGGCACTCGGTGCTTTCATCGGCGTGCTTGCCTACGGTATCATTCAAGACAGAACGGTCGGTACCAGCGTTACCAACAACGCCGCCGCCCTCACTTCGGCAGACAAAGACACTTTCTGGTATATGCTCGTGCTTATCGGTGCCATCAGCTTCTTCTTGACCGTTATTCCGTTGTTCTTCTATAAGTTTAACGAAAAGGAACAACAAGAAGCGGTTGCCGTTTTGAAAGAAAGAAGAAAGCAAAAAGCCGCCGAACTGGCAGGGGAAAAACCCGACGTCCAAGAACCGGCAGAAACCGTAAAAAGCTAAGAGGTACTCTATGTTGATTCAAATTCCGAAAAGATTGCAAGACATGGGAGCCGAGTTGGCATTCCCCGCAAATAACCCGTTAGGCGTCATTTTGCCCGTCAAAGACGGTGCCGTCATAAACTCCCGTTTCGGAAAAACCATCGGGCAAGTATTCCGTCAAAAGAAAGGAGGCGTACGCCTTTCTTTCGGTGACGGCGTATCTTTGGATATAACCCAAAATAAAAAGACGAAGGAAGTCGATATTCGACCTTCCTTCGCCGAAAGCCGCCCGACGTCCTCCTATATCCTCTTTGGTGACGCGGCAAAATTTCAGTACGAATTGTACCGCAAAGAACCGAATACAATCAAACCGTTTTCCGTCTGCACCGTCGTGTCCGACCTACGCAATAACGCCCTCTACGATATGAGCGTCAAAGACGACGAAAACATCCTAAAAACCGTCCTCATCTGTTTGGCTGTCAGTCTTTTATAAAACGAACGAATTGCGGTTTTCCCCTTTTTGCAGATAGAAAAAACCTTTTTGAAAAAAGGTTTTTTCTATCTGTATATTTCTTTTCTAAAAACTTTTATCATTTTTATTGAACTCCTTTTGTGACACACGAAACAATATTGTCTCATTACAGTTTCTTTGATTTGTGTTTATTTGTTTCGCTTAAAAATAATATCGTAAGACTAAAAGTTTGTATCATGGTGCAATAAACAAACAGATTTTTTGTATATATTCGGGTTTGCTTATAAAGGGACTCGGCGAGAGAACGATAAAGAAAAACTTGTGGATGGTTGTCCATTTCTGCTCTTTCGTGGTATGCTTGCATTGGTTCCTTTCTTGTTTTTCCTTAGATTCTTTGATGCAAACTAAAATCTAAATAGAGATTCTTGCAACGAACCATTTCTTTGTCGCAATATATTTTACCATTCATCCTTATAAAATATTTTCAAAGATACTTCTACGCCTTGTGAAAGATACCTTGAAATATTACTTACCAATCTAATATGGTTGCGCCGTCTTTGTCGTAGTGCCAATAGTTTCCGTTTCGGAAGGGAAAATATTGCGAATAATAAGAGCGGGCGGTACCGGTGACGACACCGTTATCCCAAGCGTTGATTTGGAGGGCGTTCCACGTTTTTTCCGTTCCGTAGTAGTAGATTTTGGCGAGCTTCGTACATCCCCAAAAAGCTCGTCCGCCTATGGAGGTCAGGCTTTCGGGTAGGAGAATCGAGGGGAGTGCAGAGCAATGAGAAAAAGCGGCACCCTAATCGTTCCGCAACAAGAACGTGCCCACAACAATAAAAAAGCCGAACGGAATGGGGTGTATCCCAAAATCGTTCGGCTTTTTGTTCAGAAAAGGGTGTTTTCGATATTACCACTCTAAAACGGTGACGCCGTCGGTTCGGTTCATTTTTCCTCCGTTAAAAATAATATAATAAGTACAGTATAGTCAGTTTATAACTGATTGTCAAGTATTAACTGACGAAAATAGTATGATATAGGCATGAAATTTCAAGAAAGGTTTGCGGAAACGTTAAAAACGTCCCAGATGACACAATCGGAGCTTGCCAAAAAGGTGGGTGTAGCGAAGCAATGTATTTCTGACTATAAAAAAGGGAGAGCCGTTCCTTCGCTGGAAACTTTATTTCGACTATGTGTGGAATTGGACGTGAGTTCGGACTATTTATTGGGGCTTGCCGAGTATTGAGAAATTGAAAAAAAAGAGTTGCTCTTTGCCGAACAACTCTTTTGGAAATTTGGATAGCAACCTTTTTATAGGAAGTAGAATTCCGTGGTGACGGTGCCGCCCGAAAGTTTGAGGAGGGTGCCGCCGTTATAACCGGTGCGAAAGCCGCTACCCATGCCGAGTTTTAAGCCGTAGACGAGGTTGATACCTTCGTAGGGACAGTAGAAACAATTGAGGTGGTCGTGTCCGCAGAGGATGGTGGAAACGCCGCCGTCCCGAAACGCCGCAAACGCTCCGTTATTTTTCGGAATACCATGCTCGATGAGGTCTTTTTTGACTTCGTCCGTCATGTTGACGCCGTTTTCGACAAGATCTTGATAATAGATATTTTCTTCCAAAGTTTCGCCTTCGCCGAGACGGGTTCGTTCACAGGCAACCCATTCCTTTTCCATGCAGTCCCCGTAGGCACCGTTTTTGCCGGGTTCTCCCGTCCAACCGCTTGCGGTGTGATAGGTGGTGTAAGCGTAGTAGTATTCTACGGTCGGGATGTGCATAATCGCCGTCGAAGGGGCTTCGTTGTACTCGGCTTTGAGGGTATTTGCCACTTGTTTATACCAAAGAATTTGCTTGTCCGTCATGTGGCTCCCGCCGGTGTCTACCATGATGAGCGACTGTAAAAGTTTGTCGGTTCCGCGTTCCAAAACGGTGATGACGTAGTTACCGATGCGGTTACCGCGAGAAGGATTCGGATCCTCGAAAAGAGGCCCTTTTTGCATAAGGCAATAGCTGTCTTCTCCGCTCGTCATCACTTCGCAAAGGTACTCTTTGTTTATGTTTTCGGCTTCGCCGTCGTGGTTCCCGAAGACGGGTGCCCAAGGGATTTTGAACGAGTTCATGAAGTCGGTAAATTTGCGTACGGAATAGGATTGACTGTCGGCGCAAGTTATATCACCGGAAACGGTAATAAGGTCGGGTTGGGTCGCTGCAATCAGACGTTTGATATCCCGAAGTGCATATTCTCCCGTAAAAAAACGATAGTCCATATCGCTTAAATGGATGTCGGTCAAGTTGAGTACGACGAAGTCTTTTCCTGCGTCGGCATAGACTTTGACGAATTTATCGCTGTCGTACGTCGTTGCCGATTCGTCCAATATTTCGGTAGAAGCTTCCCCGAAATAATTAACTTTTAAGACCGATTTTTTCCACAGGAAAAACGATAATACCAATACGCCTACCACCGCTATTATGACGGCGACGGCGATGAGACTTTTTACTCCCTTTGTCATGGTTACCTCTATTCGATTTCGAAGTCCATAGCGATGGAAGCTTCCCGTACGGCGTGCATGTGGGTTTTTACCACGCTGCAATGGTAAGGATCGTTTTGGTAGGCGTCGAGAGCTTTCCAGTCGTCGAGGAGGACTTCCAGAATGACGTCATAGCTACGGGCGGAATGCAATTGGTCTATATGGACTTCGATACCGCGCAGAAGGTCGACGTTTCCTCGCATGCCGAGAAGAACCTCTTTGGCTTTTTCGCAATTTGCCGGGCTGTTGTCTTTGAGTTTGAAACAAACGATGTGCTTAATCATACTTTTTTATCTCCTTTTCTTAAAATAAAAATTGTTCGAGAACGTCACCTTTTTCCGCTTCCTTTAGAAAGATACCTTTATCTTCTATGGTGAGATAGCCGCATACGCCGTCTCCACGCGGGGAGGAAAGGGAGGGACAGTTTGCAAAGAGAACGTCTTGGTGCTTTGTCAAGCCGCCCGCGTGCGTGTGTCCGTAAATAAGAATATCCCCGTCTTTCAAAAAAGGCGGGATGTGGGTTATGTTATAAATATGTCCGTGCGTGAAAAATAAGGTTTTGCCGAACGCCGAAGCGACGTAGTAGTCTCCTCGATAATCCAATTCCGGTACGTCCCCGCACCCGTTATCGCAGTTTCCTTCCACCGCAACGGGACGCATGGTGAGTTGAGCAAGGAAGCCCCTCGTGGTTTCGTTCATGACGCCGTAGCGAGTTAAGTCTCCCAGCAGGATAAACGAATCGGGCAGTTCTCTTGCGAGCAGGTCGTTTAACGAGCCGTAACCGGAAACAGAACCGTGCAAATCGGATACAACCAAATATTTCATAATACCATTATACCGTAAAAAACGGTTTTTGTCCATAGTAGGAAAGAGAATAACGGGTACTTTCCGATTTTCGGAAGAACGCTCTTTTCTATTTCGGATGAAAGGAAAGAAAATTCTGCCCGAACCATACAAAAATTCCTAAATAGTTTTTAAGAGAAATTTGTAAAAAATTGTTGACAATCGGCTCGTTGCGTTGTATAGTAGTTTCAGAATAGAGGTGCAGTCTTTATCGGTACCGCAAAAAGAATCGGTCGGAAAGCCGTTTTGCGGGAAAGGAAAGGTTGCCGAAATCTCGTAGTTTTTTCCGAAAGTGCGAGGTTGGGTCGTTGCAAAATATGTAACGGACTGTCACGATAAAGTCGTGGAGAGCTATTGCATTTACCTTTTTTGTACACAATGAAGTTTTTGCCGTAGCGTCTTATTCGTTTACGGCAAATTTTTTTACGTACTGTAAGGAGGTACTTTATGGAAAACTTTGTAGGAACGTTTTGGGCGTTCGTGCCGGCGATTATTGCCATCGCCCTTGCACTCGTCACAAAACAAGTGTATCTGAGCTTGTTTCTCGGAATTTTTGTCGGCTCCATGTTTCTTGCGGGAGGCAATCCCGTCGAAGCCATCGCCAATATGTTCGGGACTATGGGTTCGCAACTGGGAAGTAACGGAGGTATTCTGATTTTCTTGGTTGTGTTGGGCATTTTTGCCGTTCTGCTTGTCAAGACGGGCGGAAGCAAGGCTTACGGGGACTGGGCATCCACTTCGATCAAATCGAGAAAAGGCGCTCTTCTTTCTACCATCGGCCTCGGCTCCCTTATCTTTGTGGACGACTACTTTAACTGCCTTACCGTCGGAAGCGTTATGCGTCCCGTCACCGATAAACACGGTATTTCCCGTGCAAAACTGGCTTACCTTATCGACTCGACGGCGGCACCGATTTGTATCATCGCTCCCATTTCTTCGTGGGCGGCGGCAGTCAGCGGATTTATCGACGGCGACGGTATCATCGTCTTCATCAAAACCATTCCGCTCAACATGTACGCCCTTCTCACCATCGCCATGATGATCATTTTCGTCGTTTTGAAGCTCGACCTCTTTAAGATGAAGAAAAACGAAAAGGCGGCTCAAAAAGGTGACCTCACCGCAGGGGAAAACGAACTTCCCACCGAAGATATTACGGTGGGCGAAAACGTAAAAGGAAAGATTTGGTACCTCGTCGTGCCGATAGTGATTTTGATTGTTTGTTGCGTAGGCGCGATGATATATTCCGGTTATTTCTATGATTGGGATGCGGGCGTGTACGGAACTACCGTGCAAAGCGACAGTTTTATTTCGGCGTTCAGTAACTGCGACTCCGGTTCCGCCCTTGCTATGGGTTCTGTTATCGCTTTGATTATCTCTTTCATCGTTCTCGTTGCCGGAAAAGCCATTTCTTTCAAAGAATGTATGGCAAGTATCCCCGAAGGCTTTAAGTCCATGGTTCCCGCTATTTTGATTCTTTGCTTTGCGTGGACGCTTTGTGCAACCATGGGTGCCAAGGGTGCCGGTTTGGACGAAGTAACGGGTAACGTCATCATGGACGGTACGCTCAACGCCAAAGCGTTTATTTTGAAAAACATCAGCGCCGATAATATGGCTCTCGGTATCGTACCCGCCGTATTCTTCTTGATTGCTTGCTTAATCAGCTTTGCTACCGGTACCAGCTGGGGAACATTCGGTGTCTTGATTCCGATTGCCATCAGCGTTATGGGTGGTTCGAGCGAAGGACTTTTGTTCTTGACTATGTCCGCCGTTCTTGCCGGTGCCGTTTACGGTGACCACGTCAGTCCTATTTCGGATACCACGATCATGGCTTCTTCGGGGGCGCAATGCAACCACGTCGACCACGTTCGTACGCAGTTCCCCTATGCAACCATCGTCGCCGGTGTTTCTTTCGTAAGTTATATCATTACCGGCTTTATTGCACAATCGGGTGCAAGCTACGGCTTAACCGCAGGTATCACCTTGCCGATCGGCTTGGGACTCTTGGGTATCACCATTGCTGCGTTCTACTTCCTCGATAAGTACGGCGTACTGGAAAAGCTCGCCGCAAAGCTTAAGAAGAAAAAGGCTTAATACCCTTTTCGTTAAAGGAACAAAAAAACCGAACCTCTGACGAGGTTCGGTTTTTTTTGGAAATATGGTTTTGTGAGCGGCTTAATAATAGAATCTCTCCTCCCCGTTTTCGGTCAACCAAACGTCGGGTAAGGCGTTGTCGAACCAGTTTTTAGGCACGGCAACGCTCGCCTGTTCGGAGGCGAGAGCGTAGGCTTCTTTGAGGTCTTGTTTGATTTCGTCGGTAACCAAACGAGGATCGATGGAGGTGAAGAGCGGCGTACCGCTGATGGCGAGTAAGCGAAGCCATTGCCGATTCTTTTTCCAAGGGATGACGCCTTGATGCCCGATGCAGTCGGCATCGCAAGCGTAAAAGGCGTTGTGTTGAGGCATACGAAAAGCAAGGGTGTTTACGCCTAAACGAACGGTCTTTTCCCAAATATGCCCGCTTGTATCGTTGCCGGTACGTTGCAGTTCAAACAGACCTGCCGAAAGGTGTGATACGGTGTTGCACCCGATGACGACGGCGTCTCCCGCCGCCTCGCGGATGGTACGGTAAAAGTCCAGTATGATTTCTGCCGTCGTGCGGGTGTTGTCAAAGAATTTTTGTTTGGGACGGATGTATTTTGAGTATCTGCATTTGTGCGTATAGTATCCCAAAATGTCATGTGTGGAAAAATCGTGTTTGATTAAATCGAATCCCCAATCCCGTAATTGTTTGATGATGGAAGCGACTTCTTCCAGATTTTCTTGCCGTGAAGGATCGAGATAGCGTGTAACGTCGGCTTTCATTTGTCCGATAAGGCGCTCGGATGGGGTTTTTCTGGAAGTGATTAAGGGGCGAACCCAAATACCGGGAATCAGGTTTTTGGAGCGAATGTAATCGGTTAAGCCCTTCATATCGGGAAAACGTTTTTCGTCCGGTTTCCAGGTTGGTTCGTCGACAACGGCATACTTGCTCATGTGTACGGTCATCCAGCCGTCGTCGAGTACGCAGTAGGGACGGTTCTCCAAGCCTTCCGTTGTTTCGGCGAGAAGGTCGGCGTCCATTTTCATCAGTTGCGTATCGCACTTTCCGTATGCGTAATACCAGTTGTTGGCACCGTATACGGGGGCTTTGGGCAGGCGCGGCGCGGGACACATGATTTTGCAAAAACGGTTCATGGTTTGGAAAACGGTTTCTCCCGCTTGATTTTGCGTGGTAACCACGTCGCATAGATGTAAGGTTCTGCCGTTCAAGTGAACGGGATAAGCACCGTTTCGTACGTCGCAGGTAAGGGTAACGGTATTCTTGTAAACCTTCCAAAATACAAAACAGTTACAACCGGTTTTTACGCCGTAGGCATGGGCGTTTACGGTGTCGGAAACGGTATAGTACCAAAAATGGATACCGCCGTTCCGCCTCTTCTCCCATTGAAAATTGCCGTAGCCTCTTTCCAGAGCGTCTCCCAAAATTTTGGCGTTTTTACAGGAGGCGGGCGTCTCCCAAGTGAGACGAATCCTTTGAAGGGGTTTCGATGCGGTCAAGTCGATGCCTAAGCCGTCGCCCCCCTTCAAAGTGACGGCGGTATCTTTGTCGCGATAGCCGACACCTTCCTTAGACAGGGGGTGAAAGCGGAGGTGATATTGTACCTCAACGGAGGTGGGTTCGAGTGTTTCGAGGGGGTAATACTGCATGGTTTGTTATCTCCTTTTTTTGTTTTTTATACTTATTTCTATCAGTACGGCAATGCCGAAAATGAAAATCGTGACGGCTTCCAATCCGAACAAGACGACCAGAAGGGATAGCGTCCCTTTGGGCAAAGTCAAAGAAAGAAGAGGAAGAAACGCAAAGGCACCCGACGGATTTTTGCGGTCTTTTCGGAGTTTGAAAAAGAACAGAATCAAAAAGACGGCAACGAACCCCATCACGATATCGGCTACCAAAAAGCCGGTATAATCAATGTCGCGATAGAGTAAAAACTTTGTGTAAGAATCTTCTATGCCGAGCGGAACGGTAACCGAAACGAGGTTACCTTCCTGCGTGCAGGAAAGCCAAACGAGTGCGCCGTTTTTATAGGTCGCCACACTGTAAAAAACGTTTTCGTCGTCCACGATAAAAGAGTAGGTGATGCGGTCGTCGTCCGCCCCTTCCGTCACGACGGAATATTCGGCACAAACCTCTTGCATATCCAAGATGCCGGCAAGGGTTTTGTAGAAGTCCACGTCATACTTGACGGAAGAAAAAATCTGCATGGTTACCGAAGAATATCCCCCTTCGAGAGAGGCGACGATACCGCTTTCTTCTACGGTTACGCTCGTCGACTTTACGGTGAACAAATGCTCGGTATTGAGGAAATAATAGTTTTGGTTAGCTAAGCTGATTTTTACCCGATAGGTTCCCTCTCGGTCGATTACGGTATCCCTTTCTTCGATAAGTCCGTTTATCGAAAGCCTGTCTATCGTGTAGTGCATGCCCACTTCGTCGTTCCCGAGCACCCCTTCCGGTTCGGGCAGAACGAGAGGATATTCTTCTCCCGTCTGCACGATAACGTCGTCGCAAACGGAGAAGTCCACTTTGACGGGCAACGGTAAAACGTTATAGTATCCGTTCTTAAAAGTCACGTCGTAATTCGGATTATCGCATCGTCCCGATAAGGTGTATTCCCCCGCCGATTTCCCCTCTTCTTTCAGGATGACGATGTCAAGATCTTCTTTTTTTTCGGCGTAAGGAAGGTCGCTTTTTACCGAGTAAGTAAAGGTGCTGAAAGCCTTGCCGTAGAAGCTGTAGCCGTTGGCGATTTCGACGGTAATCGGGAGCGGTTTGACCGTCAGAGTTCCCGATAAAACGGTGACGGCGTAGTCCTTTGCGGAGGAGATCCCCGTAATCTTGTAAGTGCCGATATTCTTGACGGGGCGTTGCGGAAAAAGGTGCAGCGCTAAGTCCGCTATGGTGTCGTCGTAGGGTAGATTGGCTTGGAGAGAAACCGAATACAGGGCGGAAACGTCGGTGCCGTAATATTCGGTGGCATCCTTGACGCGGACGGTAATCGGCATGGGCGACACCGTAAAAACAGCTTGTGTAAAAGTCAGTAAATAATTCTTATTGGTGTAAGAAGGAATGATGGTATAGGTGCCGTAATGTATGGTCGGTTTGGCGGAATTATCCAGTCGCAGAGAAATGCCGAGTTCCTCGTTATTGAGTCCCTTATCGGTGGGTACGGGTAGGTTGACGTCGTAGCCGTAAACGCCTTGAGCGTTTTGCAGGGTGATTTCTTTTTCATAAGGCAGAATGGTTAAATTCCCTTTTTCGACGGTAACCCGATAGTCCGCCGAAGAATAGTAGTAGCCGATTTCGTAGGTTCCCACGTCGTCAAAACGATTGTAGGTGCAGGTCGGATAGCCGTCGAGAACGGCAATGGTTTCTCCTTCGGCAAGACCGGCGGCGGTAACGGTAGGCAGATTGATGTTAAAAGCATTGCCGTAAGTCAACGTGGCGTTGCCGACGGTAACCGTGGCGGCTTTCTGTTCGATGACGTAGTAGAAAGTTTCTTGCGGTTTGGCAAGAACATAGTTGTCTTTTGCCGTTCCGCTCAATTCTCCTACGTAGGCAAAGTATTGTCCCGCATGGACTTTGGTATTGTTGGTCGCCGACACGAAAACGTTTCCTTTGTCCTGTTCGAGGACGCCGTCCAAGAAGGGATAAACTCCTTGCGTTTTGCCGTTATAAGTATAGCTTCCGACGGAACGATATAACGGATAGGAAGAAGAATTTTGGGTGTGCCACGTTACGCTTAGCGGTTTGGGCGAAACGGTTATCGTCTGTGCGTCCGAAGAGAAAACGTCGGTTCCTTTTTGCCATTGCACCGAATAACTTCCGCTTTGTGCGGGCGTCCGTACGGTGTAGCAAGAACCTTTCCCCACTTCGACGCCGTTTCGGTACCAAGTAAAAGTGCCGCCTTCCTGCGTAAAAGAGGCTTGCAGCAGAATCCCTTCTTCGTCGTATTCCTTTTGAGTGGCGGTTGCGCTAAACTCCGCTTTTTCTTTTTCGGCATAGGCAAAGTTCGGCTTTACCGAGAAAAAAGTTGCCGCAAAGAGTAAAACGATGCAAGAAAATAAGATTTTTTGAATTTTTGTCATATATATCCTAACTATAATAATGATTCTATTATATATCCTTTCCTAAAAAAGTCAAGTCGAAAAACCTCGTATTCGTTTTCGGGAAGGGCGGAAAGGTCATCGGGATTTTTTGCCGAAAGGCGGAATAAAGATAGACTGAAAATAAAATAATGTTTGCAAACTTCTTCGTAATATGCTATACTGAAAAAAGATAGCAAATAAGGAGAATAAAAAATGAATAGTAAAAAGAAAAATCAAGAAAACGTTTTTTTTAGATTTTATTGCCGCGCCTATCAGGCGGCTATGCGTGTCGGTATGAAATTTTTGAATTTCAGAGAGCCGATTATTTTGAACAGTCTTTCTGCTCTTGCCGAAAAAGTGAAGCAAGAAGGTATTTCTTCCTTGTTAATCGTAACCGATGATATTTTACACAACAAGTTGCAAATGATTGACGGGTTGAAAGCGGATTTGACGGAGAAAGGGATTCGATTCGTTGTTTACGATAAAGTCGTAGCCAATCCCACCACCGATAACGTTGCCGCAGGGTATCAACTGTATACCGATAACCAATGTCAAGCGATTATTGCCGTAGGCGGAGGCTCGCCGATGGATTGCGCCAAGGGAATAGGTTGCCAAGTGGCTCGCCCGAATAAGACGATTCAACAACTGCAGGGGTATTTGAAAGTCGGGAAGAAGCTTCCTCCCCTCTTTGCCGTACCGACGACCGCCGGAACGGGTAGCGAAACGACGGTTGCCGCCGTTATTTCCGATCCCGTTACCCACAACAAATGTGCCATCAACGATCCCAAACTGATTCCTATGTACGCCGTACTGGATCCGTCCCTGACGGTAAAACTTCCGCAAAAGATTACTTCTACGACCGGTATGGATGCCTTGACGCATGCGGTAGAAGCCTATATCGGACAGAGCAATACCGATAATACGCGTGATAAAGCGGTAAAGTGTACCAAATTGGTTTTCGAAAACCTGCAAAAAGCCTACGAGAACGGGGAAGATTTGAAGGCTCGTAAGAATATGCAATACGCCGCTTATTTCGGTGGAATCGCCTTTACGCGGGCATACGTCGGAAACGTTCACGCCCTCGCACACAAGCTCGGCGGTTTGTATAATACCCCGCATGGTCTTGCCAATGCCGTTATTTTGCCCTATGTTTTGGAATACTACGGTTCTTCCGCGTATGAACCTTTGTCCGAACTTGCCAATGCCGTAGGTATCAAAGGTGCTTCGCAAGAAGCCAAAGCCAGACTGTTCATCGCCGCCGTACGGGAGATGAATAAGCGTATGGCTATTCCCGAAACGCTCGACTGCATCAAAGAAGAGGATTTGGATTTCTTGGTCGGCGAAGCTTATGCCGAAGCCAACCCCGCTTATCCCGTACCGAAGATTATGAGCAAAGAGGATATGAAAGAGCTGTACCGTAAAATCGGCGGTTTGAAAAAGCCCGAATAATCCTAAAGAAAAAAGATAAGGGGCGGGGGCGTGCAAAGGGACTTTGCACGCCCCCGTTTTATAAGGATAACAAAAATGCCATCGGATGATTCCGATGGCATTTTTTGAAAGCGTATCGTTTTTATTTGTGGAACATTAAAATCAAGCCGTTCCGCAAAGCAAAGGTAAGTAATTTTTCTTTAATCTTAACGGGGAACTCCGTACCTTTCTCGTTGACGTGTACGATACGGATAGGTGCCGAAATATGCATCGAGATACCGACGATTTCTCGTACGGAATTGATGAGGCATATCGTCAAAATCGTATAGACGGAATCTTCCAGCTTTTCCATATTGCCCTGACCGGTCTTCAAGCCGGTAAATTTCAACGTACCCTTTTCGTAGGACAGACCGTATCTCGGTAAGAAAGACTTAATGGCGTCATTGGCGGTCTTGACGAAGAGGAGGGTGTTATTCTTGAGCAAGGAGAGAGCGTTGTCACGAGCGGACTCGGTCGCAATGATTTCCTTTTGAATACCTTCGACTTGCGCCTTAATGGCTTGCGTGTACAAATACTGTGCGGTAACTTCGGTCAAAGCCTTTTCTTTTGCGGCTAAACGCGTACGAAGGGTACCTAAAGCGTTTTTGTTCTTCCACAATTCTTCCAATTCCACTTGGTTGGCTTCAATGATGTACAGAAGAGCGTTCTTCTTGGCGGCGAGGTCGGCGGTTTGTTTTTCAAAATCCGCCAGCTTGGCTTTCAGTTCTACGTATTGTTCTTCGGAAAGAATGGTCTTTTCCAACGTTTGAATGTCGTATTTATCCAATAACTTGGTATCGTATTCTTCGTCGGCACGAACGATATCCAAAAATTCCGAATTGACGTTGAACCGGTCGAGTAATTTATCGATAGAGGTTTCTTCTTCCAATACGGCTTTTTCCTTGTCGTCCAAAACCTTTTTCAAAGCGACGATTTCGTCTTGGAGATTTTGTTTGGTCTGTTCTTGCAGACGGATTTCGCCGATAACGGAGGTGTATTGCAAACCGGCGAAGTATACGCACAGTTGTCCGTAAGAATAATCTTTACCGTCCCTTTGTACGGTGATATAACGGCTTTCCAACTGCCGCATTTCTTCGCGAACCTTCGTCAAAGCGTCGTATACCGTTTCTTTGCCGCGGGCGATTTCGCCGAGCTTCTTTAAGCAGGCGTCTTCTTTGGCTTCGTTTTCCAACAAACCGGAAAGTAAGTCGATGGCTCTTTCTCCGTTTAATTCCTCTTTGAAAACGGCATATCCTTCGGTAAAGTCGGCTAAGCGAGCGGTATTTTGTTCGATAAAGTGGGTTTCGTTGCTTTGGAAGTTACCCATGTTGGCATCGTACATGGCGGCGAGAGCTTTTTGGTTTTCGCGAGCGATGATTTCGGTCGCGGCGAGTTCTCTCGCTTCCTGTAAGATTTCCGTCAAACGATTGACTTCGTGGATGGTGTCTTCCATTTTGACGGTAAGTCCGTCTAAGGTAAGCACTTCTTCTTCCTTAAAGATACGGGCGAGGGCCGCCGCTTTCACCGCTTTTGTGGATTCCAAACTGGATACGTATTTTTCACCCGCCGTAATGGTCGCCATAAAGGCGTCGATTTTGGCGGTCAAGTCTTTCATCTTGGCTTTGTAATCGTCTAAAGTGGTACGAATGGCGGTTGCTTTTGCCTCTTGTTCTTTGATTTCGGCGGAAATGTCGGCTTTCTCGCTTTCGGTATCGTGCTTGTCGGTAACGGAAGAACCGCACAAAGGACAGATGCTGCCGTATTCGATGTTATCCGATTCTAAGAAGAAGCGTAAATCCGTCTTGAGTCTTTCGACGTACTTTTCGATTTCGTCCAAAGCCCCTTGATTCTTTTCGACGTATTGCGAAATGGTTTCTTTGGTGGCAGCCAAAGCGGAAACGGTATCCCGTCTGTCCCGATTGGCTTCGAGGTTTTCGTCGATTTTTTTGTCGATGGCTTCGATATCTTTAATAAGTCCCGCACAAATGATTTGATTGCGGTATACCGAAAGTTTCCGCTCCTCGGCAAGGTTACATTCGTTCATGATGTCGCTGATGGAACCCGTCGGAATCAAGGCACGGATACGGTCTACGCTCTTTTGCAAAAGCAAATTGTTGTATTCGATGTTCTTTTTCAGCTCGGTCAAGTCGGAACTGTTGGCGGCGGAAACGATCCTCATGTCTTGGAGATAACGATTCTTTTCGTCCAACATGGTTTCAAAACAAGCACCCTCCCGAATGGTCTTTTTACGGGTGCTTGCGATATGGGTTTCTTCTAAGCTTATCAAAGCGGCGTTAAAGCTCTCGATGGCGACGTCCATACGGGAAGCAAGGTCTTGTTCGACGCTGCGAAGTTCGGCAAGACGTGCGGTGACGTTGGCAAAAGTCTTTTCGGCTTCTCCCAAAATGACGCTGTCCGATTTGCCGTTTAAGGTGTTTTCCAAAATCAATTCGTCCAAAGCGGTGTTCAAAGCCTTGACTTGGTCGGATACGTACGAGAAGGCGCTTTCTTTGGTGTCCAAAGCTTTTTTACCGTTTTCGATTTCGGTACGTTTGACGGCGAGTCCGTCGTTTCCGGTGTCGATTTGGTCGCGAAGTTCTAAGTTTTCTTTAATGACGTCCGCCACACGATGCAACATACCGAGCTGGGAGGTGATATGGTCGCTGTCTTCCAATAATTTTCTGGTGTAAGCGGCGGAACCCGTCTTGGTTTCCAAAAATCCGATTTCGGCTTCCACTTCGGAAAGCTTTTCTTGGCAGCTTTTGGTGTATTCTCCGGTATTGATACGGGCAATGATGGCGTTAATCTCGTCTTTGACTTCGGCGACTTCCCGTTCGGCGGCTTCCACTTCCTGTTGCAGGGTTTCCAAATCCTTTTCGGGGATGCTCTTCAAATATTTAATGTTACCGCGAAGTGCTTGCAATTCGGTGCCGTAGTTTTCGGCGGCGGTGTTAATGGTTCTGTTGTTCAAAGACAGCGATTGTAAAATATTCGGGATGAAGCTTTCCGGATCGCCAAACAGAGCGTTAAAGGTTTCGTGCTTGGAAGCAACGGCAAACGTGTTCCAACGCGACTCGTCCAAACCGACGATATCCGCCAGTTTCTTGTCGCCCGCTTCTTCGGGATAAATTCTTCCGTCTTCCGTAACGGTGGAAGACTTTTCAAAGAAATCCCGACAAACGACGTAGGTATGGTCGTTTGCTTCAAACTCGAATTCCACACGCCCCTGCACACGAGTTTTGTCGCCGAAAAGAGCGTAGGAAATTCCTTGACGAACGATGGTTTCGTCTTTTACGCGATAGACCGTTTTCGGTTTTGTAAAATCGTATTCGGTGAGTTCATCGAAGATTTCGGTCAAAATCAGTTTTTTAGGTATCATAACGAAAGGCCTCCCCCAGTCAAATGTGCCTAATGAATTTTTCGAAAAATAGTGGCACAAAGACAAATATTGTGTTATACTTGAACTATCGCGGGGCGTTTCTTGCTCAGACTTCGCCCAAAACGACAATTTTATTATATTATACACTATAAAAAAACTATTTGCAATACAAAAAAGGGAGTTTTTTATAAAGAAATTATGGGATTTATCAAATTGGGCGGTGAATATCTGAAACAAGGCTTTACGACGGTGGATACGGTCTTCCTGACCGACTACCTTCCCGATGCGGATGCGGAGGACGTAAGAATCTATTTGTACGGGTTGGTTGCCACCCAAAACGAGGAAAGTTCTTTGCGGACGATTGCCGAAAAATTACACCTGACCGAAAAAAGGGTGTATGAAGGGTTTACCTTTTGGGAGGAAAGGGGCTTGGTTTCTCTGTCTCCCGCCGAGCCGTATAC
>DCGI01000015.1:23417-51475 GCA_002315475.1 Christensenella sp. UBA1782
GTGACGTATTTGTCGGTCAAGCGTCCCGAACCGCCCGTCGTCAAATATCATGCGCAAAAATATAAGGATTTCGTGGAAGAAGCCGCTCGGATTTATCCCGATCGCGTTCTCATGCCCAACGATCTGAACGCCTATATAGAATTTATGCACACCGAAAAAATGGATACCAACGCCATGCTTTTGGTGATGCAGTACTGTAAAGATCTCGGCGGGGACAAAACGGGGACGAGATATGTGGTCGCCGTCGCCAAAGCTTGGGCGGAAAAAGGCTACCTCACCGAAAAGCAGGTCGCCGACCATATCGCCGATTTGGAAAACAATAACGAAGAAATCCGCGCCGTCTTTAACGAGCTGGGCGTAAAACGCTCGGCGGGCATGGAAGACAGACAGGCGTATTACAAATGGCAGGAATACGGTTTTACTTTGGACGCCGTTCTCACCGCCGCCCGTACCCGTAAAAAGAAAGGGGGTATGGAAAAACTGGACGCCTACATGGAAGAATTAAAACGAGCGGGTGCCGTCACGGGGGCCGAAATCCTCGCATACACCGAAAACAAAGAGAAGATTCATACCTTGACGGTGGATATTTGTAAAAATCTCGGCGTCTATTACAGTACCACCGAGAACGTCGTCGACGTCTACGTCATGCCTTGGCTCAAGCAGGGTTTTGAAGAAAAAGCCTTGCTCAGAATTTCGGAATTTTGCTTTTTACGAAACGTTCACACCTTAGAAGTTATGCGGCAAATGGTGGAAAAAATGGCACAGGCGGGATTGTATACTTTTGACGAAATCGAGCGATACGTCGCCCGTCAGGTGGAAGCCGACGAGAAGATCAGAGCGGTCTATGCGGCGTGCGGATACATGGGTACCATCACCAACCGCGACAGAGAAAACTACCGAACGTGGTTGGAATGGGGATACGACGAACGGACGATTTTGGCAGTCGCTTCCCGTTATAACGGCACCACCTTCCCCATGCAATCCATCAGCAGAATCATGGGTTCGGCACATAATTGCGGCATCATGCAGGAAGAAGAAGTCATGCGTTTTGCGGACAAGAGCGGCGGTCGGGCGGAACAGGAAGAATACCAAAAGCATCAGTACTCCGAGGAGGAATTAAAGAGTGCTTTGGTGAACTTCGATAATTGGGAGTAAACTATGAACAGTCGTGATAAAGCTTACGGGGTGATACGGAGTATTGCCCGTCGGAGAAAAGAAGAAAGACTTTCCGTCATCGAAGAACTGCGGAGGGACGAAATCTTCGACGCCTTATACCGCTCGATAAACAGTATCAAGTGGGATATAGCCATGTCTTCGGAAACGTCCGAAAAGGATGCGTTACAAAACAGACTTTCGACGATGGAAACGAAAATGGCGGAGTTCATTCGCGAAAAAGGGTATACCGAAGATATATTTTCGGATACCTATTCTTGCGAATTATGCCACGACACCGGAGTGTGCGAGGGCAAAATCTGCGTATGCGTGGAGCAGGAAAGAAAGAGAATAGAAATCGAAAGAAGCCCCCTTTTGAAAGGGGTGCCGGACGGGTATGACAAGATCGATTTTTCCTTCTACGGCGAACATGCGGATATGTACAAAAAATACGCGTCTTACGTAAGAACGAAGTTTGCCGAGGGGGAATTAAACTATACCGTTCTGTCCGGTAAAACGGGGACGGCAAAGACCTATCTTGCCTGTGTTTGCGCACGAAACATGATGGAAAAAGGACAGAGCGTTTCGGTCATAAATTCGTTACGCCTGAATAAAATATTTTTGGAATATCACTGTGCTTTTTTGGAAAACAAAGACGAGATTTGGGAGGAGGTTTTGCAACCCGACGTGTTGGTTGTGGACGACTTGGGCGTGGAGCAACTTTTGAATAACGTTACGCTCAATTACCTCTACGCCCTTTTAATCGAACGCATCGAGAAGAAGACGATTTTTACCACGAATTTGGACGTGCGAGAATTGGAAATCCGCTACGGACAGCGTATCGTCAGTCGTCTGTTGGATAAAAGAAAAGGGGCGGTTTTGCCCATTTCCGGCAGGGATTACAGATTGTAAAAAAAGGAGAAAAATGAAAAAAATCATAGCGGTATTGGGTAACGCTACCATTCAAAATCAAGAACAATACGACTTGGCTTTTTCGGTGGGAAAAGCCGTTGTGGACGGGGGATACCGTATGCAGACGGGCGGTCTTTCGGGGGTAATGGAAGCGGCAAGTGCCGGTGCGAAGTCCTCCCAAAACTATCGGGAAGGGGACGTTATCGCTTTGCTCCCCACGTTCGGGACGGACACCGCCAACAAGTACGCCGATATTCTGATTCCGACGGGGTTGGATATTCTCCGAAACGTTCTCGTTGCCAACGCCTATGCGGTGATTGCGGTCGGCGGCGGTGCGGGAACCCTTTGCGAAATAGCCAATGCGTGGGCGATGAAGCGCTTGATTGTCGGCATGGTCGGCGTGGGCGGTTGGTCGGAAAAACTTGCGGGACAAAGGGTGGATGAAAGAATCCGCTACGAAAATATTCCCGAAGACTGCGTCTATCCCGCCAAAACGGCGGAAGAAGCCATGCGCTATATAGAAAAGTATATCGACCGCTATACCCTTCGACATACGGGGATCGGCAGATTATGAAGTACTCCGCTATCTTTTGGGACTGGAACGGAACCCTTTTGGACGACTGCGAGTTCAACCTTTTTTGCATGAACGAGATGCTCCGTAAGAGAGGTATCGAAAAGGTATCGCTGGAAAAATATCGAGATTCTTTCGGCTTTCCCATAGCCGATTTTTATCGAAAAATCGGAGTGGATTTACGTGCGAACGACTATGCCGAACTTGCCGAAGAATATGCGTGCCTCTACAAGTCCGGTCGAGATATTCCCTTGCGAAAAGGGGCGAAAGAAGCCCTCGCCGTCTACCGTGATAAGAAAATTCCCCAGTATATTTTAAGCGCCAGCGAAAAGAATCTTCTTACGGAATCGTTGGAAAAGTACGGAATTTCCAAGTATTTCGTAGACGTCATTGCATTGGATAATTACCTTGCGGAAGGAAAAACGGAGCTGGCTCGGAGTTACTGTTTGTCCCATAATTTGAACGGAAAGGCAATTATGGTGGGAGATACCTATCATGATTTTGAAACGGCTTCCGCACTCGGATGGGATTGCCTTTTGCTGACGGGAGGGCATAGTTCGGAATCGATTTTGCAAAAAGCAGCCGTTCCGACGGTGTCCGCACCGAACGAAACGTACCCCTACATTCTGCAATCGGGACGGGGAGAACGTGTCGTTAAGGGGGTTGACTATGCCTTTGTTACGGCTTATAAAACGTTTTACGACGATTTGAAAAATACCAACAAAACGGAAGATTGGTGATAAACGGGATAGCAATATGCTTTTTTCGGTAACCCGTATCGACATTTCTCGGTACGGGTATTTTTTTGGGTGCGGATAGCTTTTCTCCTTTGTACTCGACGGGAAAAGGGTATTTTTTTCGAAGCCGACGGCAGAAAAAAGAACAATCAAAAACGGGAGAAACTTTCTCGGATTTTTGCCGAAAGAAAGCCTCCGAAATTTTGCCGAAAGTCCGAAAAACGAAAGAACGGACTTTTCGAAAAATCGGTCTTTTTGAAGAACGGAATTTTTCATAATTTTGTAAAAAACAGAACGGATTAGATTTTTACGTTTTTTGTGAAAACGCACTTAAATTTCGGATAAATTTTGCGCCTTTTTTTCTTAAAAAATACATATAATTTTTTATTTGCTTGACATACGCACGCATAAGGCGTATAATGTACGTGATACAAAGGGGCATACTATACCCTTTTTCAAAAAATTCAAATTCAATACTCGTCCCCCTTGAGGCTGATACGGGACGGGAAACGGAGATGAGAAAATGAGAAAAGACAAACTTCTTAAGATCGCCATTTTGGTACTTTGCTTGGTACTGGCTTTTTGCATCGTGGCTTGTACGGAAAGAGTTTCCGACGATCCGACCGACGATGACGGAAACGATTCGACGAGGACGGAAGACAATACGAGCTATTCCGAAAAAGTCAAGATGACGCCGGCGTTCCAGACGATAGAAGAATCCATGAGTTATTTGGACGATACCGTTTATACCGATCCGCAATGGTTCTGTATCGATACCACGTTCGTCCTGAACTACAACGCGTACAACAAGAAGGACGACGGTACCTACATGACCAAAGACGTCGTCGGCGGCAGAAAGAAAGCCGTCTATCTCAGTATTACCATTGACGCCAATATCAGCCTCACCGATAACAGCAAGAGCGTCGTATTTTTCGAAGTCAACGAAATGACGACGGGTGTGACGGTGCTCGGCGTGTATTACTACGAATCCACGCTGTATACCAACTTTGCGGGAAAGAAGTATTACGCCGAACAAATCAACATGACCGCCGTCGGCAAACTCCTTACCGAGCTTCTTGCCATCGGCACCGACGACGAAATCAATATCGTGGAAATCGTCGGAAACTTCTTACAAGCCACCACGCCGCCTATCAACATCGCCATCGGTAACGCCACGATGGATATTTCTTCGGTGTTCGGTACCGTTTGGGACAGCTTGCTCTTTGATAACACCTTCATCATCAGCTACAGCTCCGATATGTACACCTATTCCAGTTTGGACGAAGGCGTCATGACGAAGCACAGCGTACCGAAATATCAATACGTCAACGAATATTTCCAACTCAATAAATTTTTGTCGATGATTTCGGAAGGCGTCATCGATTTAGGTATCGCACAGATAGAAATTTCTTGGACGAAGTTCGGTTTGCCCGACATTGACCAATTCTTGGAAGATACCATCGGTTTCAGCTTGCGGAGTATTCAGCAGAGGGATTGGCCGACCATTTCCTGCCCCGTCTATGCGATAGCGGAAATGCAGAAGGTGGAAAAAGACGGTACGGACGAATACGTTTACGTCTTTAACGGCTTCGGTATCGGTGCTACGGCGGCAAACGGAGAATTCGATTTCAAACTGGAAACCACGCCGTTTATTTTCGGGCCCAGAGGGAACGAAAAGGGTGACGACGTTTCCCTCGTGTCGATGAACCTCGCCGGCTATTCGTTCGGTACTTCCGGTAAAGGCAAGATTTACGAAAAAGCAAGTTTGACCAACTTGGAAGCCAATTTCCGCATGACGGTGGATACGCAGGGCGACGATAAGTTTACCGTAGGCGACCTTACCGGGAACCTGTTCAGCTTGGGCGGTTTGGAAGAACTGCCTATCGTCATGGACAGCGGCACGAAATACACCTTCGACGTTAAACTCGCCGCATCCGTAGACCTGTTCGATAACGCCAATAACTATTTGCAACTGACGTATAAATATAACCAAAAAGAGGTCGTTTCTCTTTATCTTGCCCCCGATTTCGACCAAAAAACGGTGGGTGATACCGTCTATACGTTCAATACGTTGTATTTGGACTGTCATAATCTGACCAGCGGCGGGCAGGAATTGTTCCCCAATACCAAACTGGAAAGAATCAATTTGACCGACACGTTGACGGGTATGCTCGGAGAAACCTTGATGCTCTATATCGATCCGTATCGAGGGGATACCACCGCTTCGAGAAACGGAGCCGCGAGCGTGAAGAACGCGGCGACCGAAACCAAAATAGAAGCGGGTTCGGGATTCAATTTCATGAAAGTTCTCGAAATGATTATTACGAGAAACGAAGACGATACGGGGTATCGCTATATCGACATTCCGAACAAGGAAAGTCGTATTTTGTCTTTGCATTTCGATAACTACGGACTCAACTATTTGTTGTCCATGTTCTTGGGCGGCATGACGCTCGTAGACGACGGCAACGGGAATCTGAGCTATAAAGGGGGATTAGGCTTCAAGAACCTCGAGTTCTCGATGGACTTCTCCAAACCGTTAAGCTCCATAGAACTCGCCGTGAACGTTACCGACAACACCACTTTGTCCTTCTCTATCGGCTCTCGTAACGAGGACGGCACCTATAATACCGGTATTTCTTATTTCAAGATGCCCGACTTCGATATGTCGGCTTTGGGTTTGGATGAGAATCTTCGTGCTTCGAGTACCGAAGCCAAAACCGCCGCCGTCGCTCTCCGTTCGCAATACAAACCGTTGGATACCTCTTTGAGCTATACGGCGACCGTCAAAGGCGACCTTGCCATCGGTTCCAATGCCGGTACGAGCATCAATTTGGACGCTTTGATCGGTATGCTTTCGCAAGACCTTCTTGCCTCATTCGGTATTCAGTCGACCAGCGCACTCCGCATCGGGTACGAAATTCAGCTCGGTTTCGCTCTCATCAACATGAGCCAAACGACCTTAATCGTAGACTTGTATCTTCTGAACGAAGAAGGCGACCAAATCCACGAAGGAAGTCCGTTTATCGAGTTGTATTACAGAGGACAGGAAGATACCTTGTACGTCAATACGCAGGTAGACGAAGAATGGGACTTCGTCACGCAGTTCCACGATCAGATGAATCTGACCAAAATTATTACCGGCAGTATTCCTAAATTCGCCGTTTCGGAATTGGGTATCGCCTCTTTGCTGAGCGGTTTCAGCATGGATATAAACGATTTGTACAGTCTCGTCGGCGTCATGAACGGTGCGGCGTTGCACTTCAATAACGACACCTTTAACGCCCCCGCTTCGTCGGATACCGTCGAAGTCAACGTACAGAACGAAGGGAACGCCGTTTCCTTAATCGGTAGTGCCATTCAATCGGTTACCATCGACGACGGCGTACTCGGCGTGGTCGTCAACCAAGCCATTCTGAATATCGTGGGCGGCATGATAAGCTCGGGCTTGAACGGCGGCTTGCCGTTGGTGCATGCGGGTGCCGAAGTGCATTTGGGTACCGCTTATAAGAAGACGGAAAACGGAGAAATTCTGTACCGTCAAACGGACGGCAATATTTATTATGTGGCGGACGACGGCGTCGTCTATGCCGAAGACGGAACGGTAACGGCGGTAGAACCCGCCACCCTCGTTTTGGATCCCGTCCTCTCCGATGAAGCCTACGTGCAGTTTAACGTCGGTTTGGTGGACAGCCTTTCCGAAACGAAAGAATCTTTCTATATCGACTGGGTACTTTTGGATTCTATCAATATCACCAAGACCAATAACGTTATGCCGAAGGGAACCTTCGCTTCCGCCGATTATAAGGTATTCAGCGAGTGGCTTGCTTCGTTGACCGTTTCGGTCGATTTGGAATTGGAACTGGCGTTGTCTTCCAGTCATGACGTCGTACAATGGGAACAGTTGGTGGACTTGTTGAACGAGTTTAACGTATTGGACGGAGCGAGCGACTTTATCTCCTCTTTGATGAAGACCGTCGTCGTATCTTTGACCAGTAAGATGATGAATCAAGAAACCGAAAGCAACAACGGCGTCAAAGTCGGCTTTGCCGTACACGGTACCATTGACATCGCAAACTTCTTCCAAAGTCAGCTTGCCGTCGTCGTTTTCGATAAGACCGGCGAAGATAATAACGGGTATCTTGCCGCCGACGGACAGAGATACAACGTCATCATCGGCGTGTATATGCAAAACGGCGGTGCCGAATTGGATATGCGTTATTTCGGTATCACCCTGTTGCAAATCACCGATTTGAAGAGTACCTATCAAGGTATCCTTGCCACGTTGTGGGATAACTACGAAAACGCCGTTCAGGACGCTACGCTCAGTCTGTCCGAACAGTTTACAAGCGGTAGTGAATTCAATCATACCGTCTTAAAGCAAGAAATTTTGACGTACTTTTTGGAGAATCAGTACAATAAATACCAAGTGGATAACGTGGTTTACTTCTCCACCTATTTCCCGAAATCGAACTTCAAATATATTTGCCTCGATAACGATATTATTTACGTTTACGAAAAGATGGAATTGGATAAGTACTTCCTCTTTGAGGACGGCGATAACGAACTGCGTCTGCAATCCACCTATTATTATTATGAAATATTGACCAGCGGAACCATTTTGGTATACACCAAAGGCAGAGCGGAAGCGGTCGCCACCATCAATCCTCTGTCGCAGAACAACTCTTTGGTGGAAGCCGACATTCACGCGATTCAGAGGAAGATACTCACCAACGCTTACGGTACCACGACCTACGATAAAGATTTGTTTGACGCCGAAATCAAAGCGGCGGCTTATCAGTTATATTCGGGCTTCGTCACCAAGTACGCCGGCTATTGGGATGCTACCTATGCGAAGGCGCAAGGAACGGTGCAGGGCTATATGGAGGAAGAATTACAGTCGACCGTTGACGAATTGAAGACCTTCATCCGTCTGTCCTATTTGAACAGTACTTCCTACCTCACCCAAAAGAGCCAACTCGCCACGAAGGCGGTTTCGCAAATCCGCTCCCAATACAACCGCTATGCGCAATCGGCCGCCGAAATTCGTGCCAGTGCCGAGTATCAGGCTTTGTTGCAACGGATGTTGGAAGAACATATTGAAGAACAAGTCAACAATCTGTATAACAACTTTAACGAGAACCAGTTTATTTCCCTACTCACCACCACCGCTTCGGGTGTGATGGACGTCAACTATTTGAAAGCGGTAACGTGGCGCAGAATTTATCGGGAAAGTGCCGTTGCTTCTCACGCCGTCTATAACGCCGCTCCGCTGTTCCTCTCCGAATACGTGAAGGGACAACAAGAATACGATATTTCCATCGCCTCGAACGGCAGCATTTCTTCCGCCGATAAGATTGCTTTGGAAATCAACTATAATAACGGCAAAGTGGTTTTGGAGCTTGTTCGAGAAGTCATGAACGCCCTCTTCGCTTCTTACGGCATGGGCAGTTTGGGTACTTACGTACAGTTCGACGATTTCTTTGCCATCATCGATACGTCGGAAGGTTTGTCCGTTTCGCTCGGCGTGACCTTCTTTACCACCTACGATTTCTCGCTCGGGGTTCACTCCCTCAGCGTCAGCGTCGACGCCGATGAAAAAGACAAATACAAAGTGGTGATGCCCAGTGCCGAAGGCGCATTGGTAAAAGACGTACCGAACGCCGTTAAGGTGGAATTGGAAGCGTATATCACCCTCCGCAATCTGTTGGCAGACGACAGATATCCCGAATTCGAAGATTCTTCTCCGTACGTACTCAGCTACGTGTTAAAAGAGTTAATCGGGAACTCCGAATTCAAAAAGAGCGAATTAAAAGCCTACTACGCCGAGCTTGTCGATACGAGCGGCGGGGAAGAAAACGCCATAACTTTGCAGGCGAGAGCCTATAACAGACTTTATTTGGAAGCGACGACCGAGCAACAGACGGAAATGAAAAACCGTTTGAGCATGGCGTGGGATAAGATTCAGGGAGGAACGGCACCGCTTGCTTATCAAGGGGCTACCGAAAAGAGCGAAAAGCACTATGCCTACGCATGGGAACTGTTGGTGAATCGTGCCAAGATTATCGACATAGACAGTTTGGACTTTGACATTTTGTTGGAATTCGTCGACCAAATGAACGATACCGCCCACATTTACGTCGACTTGTGGTTGGACATCAAAAACGTGTATTCGAGCAAACTGAAAGTAACGATTTCCCGTGAATTACTCGGAGAATATACCGAAGTGGAACTTGTTTCCGCCGGCGACTACGATGCCGCTACCGCGCGGAGAAATCAAGCGATGATCGGCGGAGAAATTCCCGATAATCTCTATTACGAAAAGAAGATGACGGTTACCGAGCAAGAGGTATACGAGCTGACTGCCGATACTAAATTCCTTGCCGATAAGACCTATTATATAGGTATGGAAGAAGACGTCCTCGCCGTTATGTACGACGGTTCTTATAATACCAGTAAGGACTCCTTCGGCGGTAAAATTTATTTGACCACGTCGGTTTTCAATATCGGAAACGTGGAAATCAACAATACCACCGATGCGTTCAACTCGGTTTTCGAAACCTTTAACGAAAACTTTGTGGCAAGCACGTCGGAAAGTTTGCGTGCCTTCTTCGGTGTGAACGACGATGCGAACAATACCGCCCTTTCGGCTTCCGCGCAAGAATCTTTACAGGCGCTCAACGCGGCGAAAGAATACAAGACGATTTTGGATATCGTGTTCGAAAGAGAAAATATCTCTCTGAATTTGTTAAAAGACTCCATCGTGACGATTGTTTATCTGTTGACCGATCAAGATATAACCGACGTCATCGACGACTTGGATTTCAACATCAGTGCCGGCGGTGTGTACGGTAACGAAGAGTTATCGCTGTCGGTGGCGTTGGAACTCGGCAACAACCAAAACGAGGAGGCTCCCGCCGCTTCGGATACCACCGATATTATTATCGGTATCAAAGGTCTGGACGTCGGACTTTCGGACGACGTCACCGTACCCAATACCTGGGATAAGGGACCGTACGTCAGTTTGGATACCTTGACGAAATTGGGCTTTGCTTGGGGCGGATACGTCGATATGTCCTTGACGGATATTACCAAAAACGTCTTTAACTTCGACTACGGTGTGGAAATCTTCACTTCCTTCTGGTTTGAAGGACGTGATATCGATATAGGCTTCCGTGCCGACATCCCCGAAGACGAATTCGGAGAATCCTATGGCTTGAAACAATCGGTTTACCTCGATATTCGTGCCAATATGAATTTGCAAACGTTGTCGAAATTGCAAGACGTGGAAGTATACCTCTCCATGACTTCCTACAAGAACCGTGAAATTTACGATCGTATCTTGATGAAAGAACGTCGTGCCTTGATGGATAGCGTTTATGAACGATTTGGCAATTACGCCGATGCTTGGAACGCACTTCGTTCCGAAGTCGCTATCGATGCCGTCGATAAGAAGATTTCTTATACCGACGATACCCGCTATTTACGAGTAGAGGATAACTTTGCCTTCTGTTCCTTGATGGACGAAATCCTGCTCGGCATGAAATCTATATATAATGATAGTAACGTATACGAAAAGAGCTGGAAAGAACTCTACGGACAATGCGGGGACTATTACTTAGGCGACATTCTCAGTATCTACTTGCTTTTGGAAGCGAAAGTGGACGAAAACGGGGAAAAGATGACCGACAGTATCGGCATCGCCAACGGGTATATCGACCTTGCGTTCTTGAACGTAGAACCGATATTGTTGAGCGACATCAGCGACCTTACCACCACCATCGGTAAGATTTTTGAAATGAACTGGGAAAAACTGTTGTTCTCGGGTTCCCAAAGTGCCTCCGCACAAAACGGTGCCATGAACGCCGATACCGAATCGAAGCATACCCTTCGTGATTTGGATCTCGCCAGCATCCTGCGTTTGACGATCAGTACCGACCGTCAGCAACAATTCTTGATGGCGTCGGTTTCCAGTGCCGCCTTCTATACCGTCATGCAAGCACTCGGCGTACCGAATATCGAGAGTTACTTCGGAGAGCTTCCGCAGAGTGACGACGAGTACGTCGAAGGACAGATTTACCCGCAATACTCCCCCACCTTCACCGTTTCGTTCGAGAACTGGAACGAGGAAAGCGGCAGTTATGAACTTGCCAATATCAAATTGGCTTTGAAAAACCTGTTGACCTTCACCATCGCCATCGATAATCCTACCTTTGATATAACCAAAGGCAGACAGCAGATTACCATTCGGGAAAAGGTCTTGGAAGACGGAAAATACGTCGATAACTATACCACCATTGACGAAGTATGGTTGGAAAACCCCGAAATCAAGATGAATCTTGCCGGTCAGTTGATTTTGGATGCCGAAGGCGTCGACAAGGCGGAAGCGGGTGCGATTACCGATATTAACTTCGGTAACCTTCTCCGTACCCTTGCCACCGACGACTTCCCGCTCGACATCATGCTGTCCACGTTGGAGAGTTTGTACGGCGACTTGTACTTTAATTTTGAAGCGAAAATAAACGTTTTGAAGGTTTATGACGCCGTCAATACCTTCTTGAAGAGCAAGAGTACCGACGTGAAAGATATTATTTCCTTGCTCGGCAACATGGGCTTGGAAGCCTATATCGAAATCACCGCACGTTCGCACGAAAACGAAAACAAAGATTTGATTACCAAAGAAACCGTTTTGATGGGCTTCTATTTGGTGCAGGAACAATCGGGTAACGAGTCCTATCTGTCCCTGTATGCGGACTTCTCGGCTTTCCATATCAGTAAGATCAAGATTACCGACCTTGCTTCCACCAGCTCGGCTTTGATCAAGAGATTGAGTGACTTGTTCACCGCGACCGAGGCGGAAAACGCTTCGTACGGTGCCCGGAGCGAAGAGGAACTTCGTTGGAGCTTGTATCATCTGTACACCGCACTTTGTGCGTCCACGACGGAAACCGCTCAAAACGGCGTAGCCGACTATACCGGCGGTCAGGCGATGGAAAACTTCTTGCAGTTGACGCTCGGCAACAGCTACGGTATCACCGTAACCGCCGTCGCACAGGTTTTGATAGAAATTTTGAACGAAATCTTCAACGACGACAACAGTTTGTCGGTGCGTGCCTTTGAGAACATGGTTACCGATACCATTCTATCCGGATACGATACCGAAATTCAAAACTACACCTTGTTGGTTACCGAAATGGAAAACAGTCTGAGCGGAGACAAAGCCGATGCTTGGGATAACCTTTTGGAAGGTTCTGCACTTTCCATAGTAGCGGGTGAGAAGAAGAAAGCCGAAGCTTTGTTCGCACAGATTGAAAAGAATATTTACGGTATAACCGACGAAGTCGAATTAAAACAAATGGCTTGGGATGCTTATTATTGGGGCATCGTGGGTGTGACGTACGCCGAAGTTTTGTCGGTTTATAAAGTGGAAAACGACGCAGGAAACACCGAAAAAGCCGACCGCTTTATTAAGATAACCGGTTTGAATTTGGAAAAATGGGGTGCGATGTCCGGCATTATCGAACAAAGACGGGCAGATAAACTGAACGAAGGCGCTTTGGCGACGAGTGTGGAATCGTTGGCTGCCGAATACGCCGACTACTATCTCAAAGCCGAAGTCTTCGATAGCTATTTTGCCTACGTGTCGAATATGAAGAATTTGATGGATACCTACCATCAAAACGCCAAAAACTACGTCAGCAGTCAACAAATCGTCGCGCAGGTCGGCAACGCCACCAACAGTTATGCGTTTGACTATTTGCGGAACGACGCAACGATTTCTTCCGCCGACAGAAACCGCTTTAATGCGATTTTGTCGGAATATTCGGCAACCAGCAAAAACAGTATTACGGCGGGGAGCAGTGCTTGGACGAAAGTATACGCCGAATACGAAAACGCTTATAACGATTTGATGGAAGCGTTGGAATACGCCGACGATTTGGCGGTGGAATTGCTCGGAGAAGGTGCTAAGCCGTTCTCGTTGGAAGACGGTAGTTACGACGTCTTGACCGGCTTTGCCGCGGGGTATTCTTATACCTGGAAGACCGTCGTCATGCAGTACTACTTAAATAACGCCAAATCGACCGCCGACGTACAATCCCGTTTGGAAAACGCATACGTGTCGATGTTGACCAACGAACGGGAAAGCATTAACGCAAGCTTACTGTATGTCTATGCCTGGAACGAATACACCGCCGACGTCAAGAGAGCCACCAAAAACGAAACCGAAACGGGAACGTTGCTCCGCATGAACGCTACCTACGAAAAGAGCATGGGAGAAGGCGTTTTGGAAGGAATCTACACGTTCAAACCCGTCATGGTCGTCGGAAACGACGGACAGGCGGAATGGAAGACGGTGAGCGTGGCACAAGACCTTTACAGCATCCTGAACGGCGATCAAGAGGACAGCTATATCAAACAAGCTTACTCCTCCGTACCGCAACTCATCATCGACACCGTCAACGGACAAGGAACGATAGAAGTCGGTGTCATCCACGAAGGCAACATCGTCAGTTTGGATCTCGCCTTTGCCAACTTCGATATTCAAGTACGCTTCGCCGAAGCGGGCGTTTCGTTCGGAGGCGGACAAAACAAGACCGACTTGACCAAAAATACCGACTATAAAGTCAAAGACGATGCGCAAGAATATACCGTCAAGACGATATCCGAGTATTTATCGGAACAAACCGACTTCGTGTCCATCGACGAAGACTTCGGTTACGTCTTTACCGACATTGACTTGTTGTTCGACTTCAACGCCGACGAAACGGGATACGACATGGAAACGTTGATTTCTTTGCTCCTCGATTCGATGGGATTGGAACTGAACTATCAAGGGTACAGCTTGTCGGTCGGCGTCATCATCGACATTCTGCAAAAACTGAGTGCAAGCTACCGCTTGAACATTCAAGCTCGCGTCAACGTGTTCAGTTTGATCAAAAACATAGAAGACGGTTTGGCTTCTATGGACTTGGCACTCAGTCTGTATCCGCAAAACAGCACCGAAAACAATCCCGTATTCCAAATTATTTTGGGTGCAATGGATGACGGAAGCAGTTTTGTATACGTCGACTTATCCACCTTTAACATTCAAAAACTGTACATTACCGACGCTTTGTCCTACGTGCGTACGTTGTTGTTTGCCAATAACCTCGCGCCGATGTACTTCGATCCGACCGCCGAAACTTCGCTTTCCGAAGTGGTGGAGGACGCTTTCCTGTATTCTCTGTGGTTGGAAGCCGAAAACGCTTCGGCAAGTTCTTCCGAATTCGAAGAACTCGCCATCATCATGAACAAGCACGGCATTTCCACGACGATAACCAGTACGGCGATTTATGCCATTATGGATATGTTAAATATTTCGGCGTTTGAAGAATTGCTCGGTGCCGCCGGAGAAATCAACATCGATGCTTCTTTGTTTACCGTAGCGTCGGACAGAACCAAGTTTACCGACGGGGACAGAGAGCTGATTCGTCTGGGACTTGCGTACGAATCCAACATGGAAGGCAGTCAAAAGGGCAGTGTGGCGGTCGATTTCTCCATCAAGTCGATGGAATTGGAACTCAATCAACAGACTCGTATTTTGGGCGTATCCGACATGGCGGAATTGGAACGGGAATTGAGCTTGTACCGCTTGCAGACGACGGACGGCGACAAGTTGATCGTCGCCGAATACGACGATAACGGCGACGTGAGAATAGACGGCGACGGAAACGTCATCCAGACCGGTGACATTGCCGAATTGAAAGGTTCTCTCCCGAACTTGGTCGTTTCCACGACGTTGTACGTTACGATCAACGCCAACAGTACGAACATGGAAGAATTGAACCAAAAATCTCCTATTTCCGACTTGTTGAATAAGATTACGGGTAACCTTTCCGACATCATCGGCAACATTATGCTGAGCTTTGTCAACGATCAGGAAATCACCTTTGCCATCATGGTTTCCGCCGATATCGACTTAGGTACCGGTGCCGATACCGACTATTTGCAACACATCATCGATTCTTCCATCGTACGGATAGATATCTTTGCTTACCATTCGGAGAACGGCGTCATCCTTTCGGGTGCCGACATTCCCGCAAAGCCATGGCTGATGGAAGACAGCGGAGCACTTGCTACCATTATTTATCAACGCGGTAACTTGTACGTAGACGCAACCAAACTCCATATCAATAAGTTGGTTTTGGAAGACGCCTCTTCCCTCGTATTCAGTCAGGACGAAGCCTCCGCCGCTTTCTGGACGGGCATTGCCGAAGACGTTAAGGCGGCTACCGGTTCTACCGGTGTGGGCTTGGACGTCGCACTCGACTGGTCGAAAGACGGCTTCTTTGTCTTGATGGAAAAGGACGCCATCGCCTCCATTTTGAATATTTTAGGTTTGGGCGGCTTTGACTTGTTTGAACAAGCGGGTATACAAGCCTATATCGAAGCGGTCAACGTCGGTTATAAGGACGGCAACGCCGGCAATACCGATCCCGCCAACCAAATCCTCAGCTTTGCCGTCGGTGCGTCGGTGGCTATGGGTAAACTCAATACCGGATCGGATACCCTCTTGCAGGAAGGAAACTCCGGCTTTGCCTTGAACGCCTTTATTAAGAGTTTGTATATCGGATTTGAGAACTTCGAAAAAGAGAAGTGGGAGGTTCAGGATCCCGACGCCTACGTCGATATTTCTTCGTTGAACACCATCCGCGTGGATACGCAAATCACAATGGATTTGTCGGATACCGAAGGTAGATACGAACTCGCCGAATTCTTGAAGAGTTTGATCGACGTCAAGACTGTCGGCTTCACGAAGGATATTCAACCGATTTTGGACTTCTTGGAGAGTGACTCGGCTACCTTGATTTTGGATATTACGGCGAAAGTCAACTATCAATCCTTATTGGAAGCCATCACCGCAGGGGGCGGTTTGTCCGATATGCTGAGCGAAGTGCAGGCACAAATCGCAATTTCCACCGTCAAAGAAGATATCGTGCGAGAAGATATCATCGTGTTGTCCTTCATTCGCGGCGACCTGTATCTGGATATGTCCAATTTGAACGAATCCCTTGACAAAATCAAGGTAAAAGATGCTATCGGTACCGTAAAGAAACTTTTGGGTTCGAGCAGTACCGCTTCGAGCATGGCGGTCAAGTCCGGACTTTCGGAAGACTATTATGACAATATTTTGAGCGAGTTACGGACACTCGCCGCCCAAAACGCCTCCTCCGCCATTTCGCAAGCGGAAGCGTTGAAGTCGGTCATTGAATTGAATCTGAGTGCGGCGAAAGGTCTTGCCGTCAGCATCGTGTACGGTTCCGTTTATACCGCCATTAAGTACTTTATCGACGAAGGTAACGATACGAATTATGCCGATACCTTTGCTTTGATTACCACGTTCAGCAATCCTTCGTTATCCATTAACATCGATTACAACGTCAACGCCAAAGTACAGTTGTCCATACCTTCCACGATTTATAACGACGATGAAAACCTACTCTTAAACAGTTGGATAAACACGTCGAAGAAGCATCTCGGCTACGAAAACAAGTCCATCGTCCTCTACGACGAAAGCACTTTGTCCTATTCTACCACCGTCAAAGATTACGGCTTGCTCCTCGACTATATGGCGGAAATTTCCGAAGCCTATATCGACGCCGATACGAGCGAAGTCTATAAGAATACTTTGGCGGCAATGGCGACCGATTTGGATACGCTCCTTTTGCAAGAGGCTACGGCGATTTACGCAAATTGCGCTACGGCGAGAAGCTTTACTTCCTTACAGGAAGCGGTAACCGAACTCGGCAAAATCGACATTCTGTCGAGATATACCGAAATCGTCGGATTCTTGACGAAAGTCGCTCAAAAAACGGGCAGAGAGAGAGTCTATACCGCCGTTTCCATGTTCTATAAGGGTGAATTTATTACCAACGGTTTGTCCGATACCGTTCGCGGACTGCTCCGAGATATTTGGCAGGAATACCTCGCCAAAGCCAACGGAACGACGCAATACGGCATGAACTATTTGGAGAAGAACGATATCGTGTTGACCACGACGATCGAAAAAGCTCTTGCTCGCATCATAGCCACTTCGACGTTACAAACGGTTTTGAAGAATTTGAGCGAAACCGAAAAACTCTCTTACGTCAATAGCTGGATAAACGATTCTTCCTTCCTTATCGGAGACAGCTACGCTTCCGGCGTTTATAAGAGCTTTGCCAACCGTTATACCTACTATAAGAATAACGAAAACGCTTGCAAGGCGTTGTTCTTCGATTACGTCTTGATTCTCATATATGAAAACCCGACGACCTATGCGAAGCAATACGCTTCCTTCTTCACGTCGGAAGTATCGGGTACCAACGTGGTCGACGCTGCGATTTGCGCCGACATGGCGGCGTTATTCTATGACAATACCGACCTCATTTCCTTCTTGGGCAGATTCGGATATACCGACGTGACCGAACTCAGTCAACGTCTTGCCGTACAATCGCTTGCCCTTGCGTACAGAAGGGGCATGATTGTCGCCGAAGACGTATGGCTTATTCGTATCGGCGAAGAAATTTCGCATACCGTTACCACCGAAGAACAGTACGAAGTGCATACCGCCGAGTACGACGAACTCAGTAACGCTTTGAAAGCGACGGCGTGGGAATTATATCGTGAACAACTGGACGAATATAACTTCGCCATGAGTGAATTTGCTTTGGATACCGCCCTTTCGGCAGCGGGACTGAATACCGAAGACGAGGACGTCCGTGCGGTGGTTTCCGCCGGTAAGACCATACTCGGCAAGGTGCTTTCCGCCGAAGAAGTGGCGTCGATTACTTCCGTCTTGACCGAAAAAGATATTTACGACATGGTAGAAAAAGGCTATGCCGAACTCGTCGGGAAAGCCAAAGTATCCCTTTCCGGCGAAAGTAACGAACAACTGTATAACCGCTTCCGAGCCATTACCGACGCAAGCGTGAAGACGCTCGTTTTGAAGAATCTGGAACAAAAAGAATACACCGAGACGAAGTCGAAAGCGGCGGCGTTTTACGCTTACTATATCGACGGGGAAACCGACCTTTCGGGTTCTACGTTCGTGGATATCGAGCAGAAGCTCGGCGGTATCACCAAAGAGAAGATTCAAACGGCGGTTTCCGATTTGTTGACCGCCATGAGTTTGTACACGGCTATTGCGGACGAAGAAGGCAAGATTCAACAGTACAGACAAGACCAAAGTTTGCTCGGCACGAAGAGCAGAACGATTGACGCACAGGTAGCGTTGTATCGTGAAATCCTCGCATATCGTGACAAACTTTTGGAGATTTATACACCCGCAGTGGCAGAAAGCATGTTGGCAGGTTCTTTCGTTGACGAAGAAAAGTCTCAAGCGGATAAACTCCTTTCCAAAGTCGTCATGTATGCCAGTATCGGCTACACGCCGCTCGAAGAAACGGTGACCGAAGCCTATAAGAAGATGCTGGCAAAACGGGATTTCTATTTGACCGTAACCGAAATTTTGGTACGGAATCAAGTAACGACCGCAGTGGAAGCCGCCGCTTATCTCGAAATCGAAAGGTATCGAGAAGAATATAATGCTTTGTCGTACGAAGCGTTACTGTCGAACAACTCCGAGAGTCTGTATTATTTGATTTGGTCGGAAATGATGATTGCGACCTATTGTGACGTTTCTTACCACGAAGAAGCGGGCAAGACATTCACGAAAGAAGAGCTTATCGAACTTCGTCGCATTTTGCAAGCGATTCCGTCCGCCATCCGTTCGTACAACAAGGCACAGAACATTGTTTTGAACGAACAACAAGAAATCGCTTTGACGTACTTCCTCCTCTTCGATATGCAGAAAGCCTTCTTGTATATCGATGAAGTGTACGAAGAAGTACTCGACGGCACCAATACCGTTTATTCGATTGTGAGCGACTTAGTCGCCAACGTCGGTAACGCCTTCCTGACGCTCGGACTTGCGACGTCCTCGAAGACCACCTTCACCGAAAAGGGTATAGAAGCCGTCAACGTCGTCAACGCAAAGTATCAAGCCAAAATGGAAAGTTTGCGTGCGGACAGTCGCGTCGTCCATAATAACTACAAGTCCTATTTGGAATGGAACGTTTCCGAAGACAGCTGGAAAGCTTTGATGGGGGACGTTGACCTTTCCGCCTTCGCCACCTTCGACGATTTCTATGCCTATATCACGACGGGCAGTCACGAAGGGTATCAGTTTACCGCCGATTCGGTCGCCTCAAAGAACTTCAAGACCATGACCGAAGTGTTGTATAAGACGTACGACGATACTCGCAAGGATTTGGAAAAGGATACCGAAAAGAAGCTTTCGGCTTTGATGAAAGAGTTTTTATCGGCAGGAAAGAACATAGCCGATTATCTCAAAGCGTACGACGCCGAATTCGGCACCAAGCAAACGGAACGTTTGAGCACCGATAAACTGGGTGGTTTATTCCCCGACACCATCGGAAACGACAACGTCTACGCCGCCGCTCTCGCCTTCTTACAGATGAATGAAAGCGGAACGTACGATACCGTCTTGTCCGGTTTGTCCTTACAATACGTCGGCATCGTCCGCTACGCCGTAGCCTACGGAGTCCTTTGCGTCGACGAAGGGACGAAAGCGCAAGCGACGCAATACTACGCCGACTACAAAGCCGGCAAGTATTTCGAAACGGGATATGAACTTTCCGAAGAAGTCTTCGATACCGTTGCGAAAGCCATCGTTTACGCCGACGGCGTTTCGGGAACCCTCCAAAAGGGATTCGGCTCGGTAGCCGCCATGACCGTTGCGGAAGAATACGCCTATAAGACCGCTTTGTACTACTATTCGGTACGGAACCATACGGCAAACTTCGACGCCGCTTTGTATGAAAAAGCTTACGAAGCCTTCTTGCGTATGAGTGCTTCCTACGAAAGATATATCGAATTGGAAGACATCCGGAATTCCGTCATCTTTGAAACGTTGTATCTCAAAGACAAAGACCTCCGTATGCAGATTTTGGAGAGCATTAACGAAGCCGCCAACGGAACCATTCGTGATACGGCAAGTGCCATCAACAGTGAAAAGAGTTATTTCTCCATTGAAAACGTCGATATTTACTTGCAAATCACCGAAGCCTTCGGAGAAGAATTGGGAGAATTCTACGATTCTTTGGTGAAAGACATCGAAGGAGACGTCGGTTTGAAATCGGTAGGCACGTTGTACGAAGAAATCCGAGACGACCTCGCCAAGTACGTCTTTGCCGAAAAGATGGATGCCACCGAAAAGGCACAGGTTATTTATTCGATTTTGAACGATGCGACCGTATCGTATCAACAAATTACCTCCTTCCCCGCTTATTATACCTATGACGGTACAAATTGGGATATGGTCGGTATTTTGAATGAACAATATCTGACCACCTACTATCAATGGAACGGAACTTCTTTTGTGAAAACCACCGACAAAGAGCTTCCCGTCGTCTACGAAAAAGCAAAGGTCATGACCGATACGTTGCTGGGAGAAAAGATTCCTTCTACCTCGGTATACTATGTAGAACAGGCAGGTTCTTACGTCGTGACGACGGATACCGAGTTCGAAATCGGTACGGAATATTTCCTCTTCACGCCCGTAGAGACCATTGACCAAACGAAGATAAATACCTACTATACGGCGATATATGACTATACGTATGTAAGCGAATATCAAGAAGCGGTAGACGCCTTTAAGGCGGCGATAGAATATCTCGTTGCTTCGGCGGAAATCATGCCGACCGTTGCCGAAGAAATTTTGGCTCGCTACTCTTCGACGGATAGCAAGTACGTGGCAAGTATGTTGAATACGGCAAGCCACTTGCTGACCTATTTGAAGGCATTGGTGCTTGCTTATCAAAACGGTTTGTCGGAATATATCGTTACCTACTACAGCAATAACGTAAACAGTTTGAAGAGCAGGGTAGCCACGCAAGGCTATCAAAAAGCGGAGAGTGTTCTCGGTACTTCGACCGATAACTACGCCGCCTCCGAAGACTTCCTCAAAAAGGAAGCCGACGGCACGACGACGAAGGTGACGTACACGACCGAAACGTCGCAAACCTATACGCCTTCCGTTGCGACTTCGCGGACACTTCAAAATAATGAAAGTACCGTATCGGGTTCGGAGGCGTATTATGTTTCGGAAAATCATTTCGACAGCACGTATACCGCTACCGTACAAACCAATTATTCCGCATTGAAGTCTTCCGTCGGAACGTTGCTGAACGGTAACTATTCGTTGGCAAATATCGTAGGACAAACGGGTATTACCGTCGATAGTGCGTACGAATACGTGCAGACGAGATCCGAGTTTACGCTGCCGACGTTCGAAGCGGAGTTCAATTATTCTGCAAGCGAGTTATTGAGTCATGATTTGGCAAGGGAAGGGAAAGATTCCGCAGATCAGACGGTAACCCTCGGCAACCTCGTTAGTACCTATCCGATTCCGTTGTTCGTACGGAACGATTCCGGTACGTTCGTCAGTGCTACGGGAAGAATTCAGGCAAACGAACAGTACTATCGTATGACTTCTCCCGCACAGGGCGTCGATCCGAGTACCGGTGTGGCAGCCGTCGTAGGTGCTAAAATAAACTGCAAGGTCTATAATCAAGACGGTTCGGAATGTACCGATACGAAGTATCAAAACGGTAAGACGTATTATTACTATCCGGGCACCTATATCTTCGAAAAACTTGACTCTTCCGAGTATAGTGATATGGTGGGTGCTCCCGTTTCGCAATATACGAGCTTGGTCTACGAAAAGAACGGTGACGTTTATCGTCAAACGACGGACGTCGTCTTTGTCGCAGGTCATACCTATTACGTTCGTAAGGATGCCAAGAATACGGATAAGGGCTATCAAGCCGTTTATTGGATTGCAAGTTCTTATTCGGCAAGTGCAACGTCTTCGTATCAATATATCAGTAAGCCCGACTGGGTCGCGGAAGAAGGTGCGGCGGATAGTGACTATTTGCAATCGGATGCCGAAGCGGCAGCGAAAGAATGGGCTACGGGCAAACAAAGCGACTTAAAGGAAGCATGCCTGACAGCCTACAAAGCCGACGTGGCACGTCTTCTTGCTTACGTGGAAAGCATGAAGAACAAGCTGATTGCTTACGATTTGACGGGTAGTGACGCCAACGCCTTGACCACGTTCTCCGAAAAGCTTTTGAGCGGGTGGAACGAGTGGACAAAAGCCAAACATTCTTTGTCGGATGCCGACATAGGATTGGGTATTCTTGCCGCATGGAAGAATCTCGGTTCTCTCTCTTCGAGCGGTTACGGCGATTACGTATTGCAATATCAACAACTGACCGCTTTGACCGACATGATTCAAACGATGGTCAATGCGCAAAAGATTGCCGCAAGCACGAATAACGGTCTGAAAGTCGTCGCCGACAAGGTGAGCGGTGCGACCAACGCCGATATTTTGACCGGCTTGAACGTGCAATCGATTTTACAAGCGACCGACTTGTTCGCCAAAGAAGAAGTGACAAAACTGACCAACAGACAGGCAAGACAAGTCTTGTATGCGTTGCAAAAGAGTTTGAGCGGGAAAGGCGAGTGGGTTTCTTCCGTCGCGTACACCGCACGCCTCACCACGCTGCAAAATATCTTCGACTCCTATTCGTATGCCTTACGGGGCGTTTTGACGGAAAAATACGACGAATACGGGCACGTCGCCGTTGATTCCGCTCTCGCCACGCAAGACGATAAGACGGGCGAAACGAGTTCTTTGTACGCAAACTTCAAGAACATGCATCGCGATTCTTTGAATACTATCGTCAAGAACGTCATTTATACGGAAATCGACGCCGAAGAAGGTGCCATCCTTGCCCATGGTTTGTACAGAAAACTGAAAGAACAGAACAGAGTCTACGCCTTGAAAGATTATCAAGAATGGATGGAAACGTACGAAGCACAAGAAAAAGAAATGGTTTTGGATTGCTTCGAAACCGTCGTAAACGTTTTGAATACCGAGTACTCGGCACAAAGCGTGGTGAAGACTTTCGTCAATACCACCATGAAAGAAAAGTATCAAGAATTCTTGATCGAATTTACGAAAGAACTTCGTGCGAAGTATATCGCCTTCGGCGGAACGACGACTTTGCCGACTGCCGAAAAGATTCAAGAAGCACCCGAAAGCAGTTTCGTGACCGTCGTGAAAGCCATGCAGGCTTTGGGACGCTCTACCTATCTGTCCGTCAGCGGCATGATGGACTTTGCCGAAAGTATCTTGCTCGAACTGTTCGGAAGCAAGACGGTATTGGACGATGCCGACCGCAGAGAGGTACTGTTCCGTCTGGTGGATGCCGTCGTCAACGACACCTATACTTTCGAGATGAATACGGGTATGCAGAGTGCATACGACGGATTGGTTTCCGCGTATTTGACGCTTCTCTTCGATACGGCGTACGGTGATGCCTTGCACGCCTACGACAATTATTACAACGCCGTCATCGCCGACACCGTCGCAGCGAGCGAGTACGGAACCGCCGTTCTCGATTGGTACACCGAAGTAGCCGACACCATCGAAGGTATTTCCCGTTTGATGGCGGATGCCGAAGTGGAAACGCAAAGCATTTGGAAAAGCACGAAGACGTTTGCTTCGTTGTCTTCGGCGAAGAAGATGCGCGTCATTATCGGTTTGCAACAGAAGACCAACTACGGCTTGGACGGTATCAAGAGATCCACCGAAGAAATCTTCAACAAATACGTCGCAAGCACGATGGCGAACGAATACTACGTTTATAAGTCTTCCGACTTTGCCGCCGGTCTCGCAGAAAAGTTTGACGAAGTCAGAAGTATGGTCGGTTATGCCGACTTTATCGCCGCCGTCGACGACGCTGTCGCCGCTACGCCCGTTGCGTACACCGACGAAACCAAAGAAACGCAAACCGCTTGGAAGAACTTTACAACGGGCACGCAAAAGGAAAAGGCTTTGATGCTGGTCTATTGGGCGGAATACGTATTACCGTACTTCGTGGAAGATATGACTACCGAAATGCGTATTTGGTACAACAACAACGAAAAGAGCGAAAACAACCTTTCCGTTTATGCGGCGATGCACGCACTGTCCGATTCCGAAGAATACATGAATTTGGCACTGTGGACGCATTACTTCGGCGATAGCGAAAACGTCTACACCGTAGAATTGTTGACGCCGACCAAGGCGACGGTTTTGACGGACGACGGTACCTTCTTCGTGTGCAAGAACGCCTACGAAAACATCCTTACGTCCACGACGAACAAGGGCGTACGGCAGTATAAACTGGAAGTGGGTAATACCTACTACATCTTCCGTCTTGTCACCGGATACGATATTTCGGAAAGTGCCGAATACTTCGTGCGGAAAACCGGATTCGAAGCAGGTGCGGGCGACAAGTACATCGTGTCGGAAGCTGCGCTCGAAGTCAACGCCGAAATCACAAGTCCTTTGTACGAAGAGAAAGACGGATTCTACTTCTTGACGCAAGACCGTTACGTCGACCCGTTGACGGTATACTATACCGTGACCAAGGACGCAAGCGGTTCGGTTTCGCTGACGACTGTCGATACGTTTGTGAGGAAGGGAGAATACTTCGCCGCACAATATCATACCGATTACGCCGTTTTGGAAAACAGACTTTCGGTCAACGATAAAGTCAACAGAATCGGTAAAGACAGCACCGATGCCGAAATCGAAGAACTCTTCAAGCTTTTGTCCTTTGCCGACGATAGCGAGATTATGAATTCCTTTACCGAGTTGCTCCGTAAAGAAGCCAAAGACGACTCCGAAGATATCCTGTATCAAGGGGAAACCTTTGCGCAGACCTTCTTCTCCGAATACGAAGAAGCCCGTTTGAATGCGCAAGTGGTATCGGAAATGCAGTTGGGGTTGAGTTTGCGCGGTTCCAACAGTAACTTCAAGCTTTCGACGGTTACTTACTCCAAAGAAGGGGACAGAATCGTCCGTCGTGAGGTGGATAAGGAAGATAACAGCGAAAAGGATGCCGATATCATTACCGACGTCGAAAAGAACGAATTTGCCAACTACGACGATTTGCAACTGTACTTCAGTTTCGGCGGCTACATGGCGTTCGGACTGAAAGAAGGTCAAACCAACATGATTTCGCTCATCAACCTGCTCTTCTCCGAGTTAAATATGTCCGACTTGTATTTGGAATTCAAGTCGACTGCCGTACTCGGCGGAACGTTGCAAGCGGAAATCGCCATCGACATGGCAAAAGCCACGAGCAAAGACGAAGACGAAATTGCGGAGTCGCTGAATGCCAAGTTAGAACTTGCCTACACCTTGTCGCAGTTCGGTGCGTCGGGCGAAGCCGTTCGTTTCGAACAGGTCATCATGTCGATCTACATTCATAACGCCAAAGTCTACGTATCCTTAGAGGTATTCGATACCAAGTTGGAGGTAGCTTTTGCCTTCGACGCCGTCAGCTTCATCAAAGACTTGCTCAGCGGCGGTAGCGAAGAAGAAATCGAAAACGAAAACAGCGCACACCTTATCGACCAAATTATCGAAGCCTACGGTAGCGGTAGCAAGGTCAACCCGTTTGCACAACTTGCCAACGCATCCGCCACCGGCGACGACGAAAACGCCCTCGAAGCACTCTTGCGTCTGAGTAGCGGCGAAGCCAGTTTGATTTTGACGGTAGACGTTTTGATTCAGGCTTTGGATGCCATTTTGACAAACTTCGAGCCGACCGACGAAATGGTCGACCTCGTCAACATCGTGTTCACGCAAGGCGAAGTGAAATTGGAATACGGCGAAGACTTCGGTATCGTCTTACATATCGAAGACAACAAGAAGGAAAGCAGTTCGGGTGCCGATAACATTTCTTACGACTTCACCTTCGGCTTGTTGAACGATACGAGATTCTCTATGAACCCCGACAAGTACTATAACGATTTCGTACAGTCGATGATTCATAAAGAAACCAAAGAATCGGCGGAAGAATACGGCGAAAGCATTGTCTTTGCCGACTATTATCAATCGGTCTTCTCCATAACCGACGTCGTAAAAGGCAACCTGCCGCAAGACTACAGTTTGTCTTTGGCGGTAGCCGATATATTCGGCTCTCGTTTGCAAGCGAACGCTTCCGTTACGTTATCGAGTGATTTGTTGATGACCGTCATCAACTGGAGTACCTTGTTCGACGCTTTGGATTCCGAAGGTATCGAGGCATTCCTTTACATGAAACTGATGGAAAACGCCAAAGGCGATTTGCGTTTCGATATCAGCATCGATATTGACGTCGAAGATATTTACTTCGACTTCTCGGTACGGGCTTATAACAGCGACAACGTCAACATCTTCAATATGTACGAAATGTGCGGTGTTCTGAACAACGACGAAGGCGTTGCGCCGCAATACAACCCCGTTCTGTACTTCGACTTGGGCGACACCGGTAAGAGCGGCGAAAAGTATTATTGCGACGGTATGTCCTTCTATAATTTGTTGGGCACCGACTTAATTTACGTCTTCTTGAAACTGACGGGCAGCGAAAGCAATACCCTGACGCCGTACCTCGACTACTTCAACTCCCGCTTGCAGAACGCAACCGGCGTGGTGGGCGGACAGGCGGAATCCATTTCCGACGTCAACTGGGGACGTGTTTTCGAAAGTATCACCATCGGTCAAAGCTCTATCGGTATTCGTACCAGTGCCGAACTCGCCAACACCTTGATTCGTCTGTTGGACAGCGACTGGACGTTCAGTGACTTCGGTAATATCACGTTGGATATCGACTTCGTTGCAAACGAATTGTTCTTGTCCGTTCCGATTGACAGTGCCGTTAAGGATGAGGACGGAAACGTCATCAACGACAGTAAAGTGAAGTACGGCTTAGGCATCGGTAACCTCTCCTTCCACATCGGTGAAGCGGTGGACTTCTTGGGTGCGGGTAATACCATTCAGACGAAGTTCGGCAGCTATAACGACCTCAATTCTTACATTTGGATTGCCGAAGTCAACAGTGCGTTGGAAGTCAACGACGACTTGAACACGTTATTGGATTTGTCGGAAATCACTTCTTCGTTCATCGACGGTCTGAACTTCCGTTTGCAGAGCAACGAAGAAATCCTCGCACAAGAATTGGTCTTCACGTTGCGTACGCAGGTCGACTTGTCCGACTTGACGCAAATCGGTCTGGAATTACAAATCAAGAGCAAGTCCGGAAACGTACTGATCGGTGTTTCGTACATCGGCAGTTACTCTTCCGGCAGTTTGTTCGTCGACCTCAGCGGACTCGGTTATCCGCAGGTATACTTGACGGGCGTCGATCTCGGCACCTTTGTCAAGGATATGCTCGGCGACGTCTTTGACGGCTTACTCAGCGAAGATACGGGTGCTTTGGCGGCGAGAAACGCAAGCGGTTCGAGCGGCAACGACGTCGGAAAGGCGGCGGAAGCGGCGGCTCTTTATAATTCCATTGCCGACGTGGACTTCTCGGCGTATATGCTCTTCCTCCTCTATCAGGCGGATGGCGATACCCATATCTTTAACGTGGCCATTACGGGCGCTTTATTGATGACGCTCGCCAACTACATTTTCGAAGTACCCGATATTATTCCCGACTTTGCAAGTTTGGAAATCGGCTACAAGCACGACGATCTTTCGGGTGTCCGTATCGTCTTCGACGAAAACAAACACTTCAATATCAACTACGGGTTCCGTCATA
>DCGI01000015.1:51543-77997 GCA_002315475.1 Christensenella sp. UBA1782
AGAAACAGTTTACCAAGATTGACGAAGTCAAAAACGTGCGGTTGCAGTTAAAACTGGACGTCGTACTGAATACGGTCAACGCCGACGGTTCTAAGAGCGACGTAATTGCTTCGCTGGAAAGAATGTTGGAAGACTTGGTCGGCATGACGGAAGGGGCGGTTGACCTGCAATGTCAAGATACCTACATGGCGTTGACGTTGTCGGTGGATATAGCCTTGAACCTTGTCGATCCTACCCAGTCGATCATGTTGATCGATATAGAATACATGGGAGAATTGTTGCTCGGCGTGTACTACGTCGACGGTGCGACCTATCTCAATGCCGGCACGCTCGGACTTATGCAGGCGGCGGCAAGCGGTATCGATATCGGTAGCTTCCTCGCGGGCTTCTTGGACGGCAGTATTCTGTCGGGCGGCAGTAACGGCTTGGATGCACAAGGCTTAGTCAATAACTTATTAAAGCTGTCCGTTTCGAAGGAAGGTTCGATTTCCACCTCCTCTTCGACAGCGGAAGAGAACGGCATGTCGAACGCCATTGCGGAATTGGTGGCGTTGTATGCGGCAAACGCTTCGAGAGGCATGTACGAAGACTTGACGGCGACGGAAGAAGAAGACTTACGCGACGAAATCAAAGACGCCCTCTCCGTTTTGTCGGAAGAATATCTTGCTTACATGACCGAATATATTTATAATTCGGCATATCAAACCATTCTTTCGGCAATCGGCTTGAACGCTAAGGAAGAATTAAAGACCGAAAGAAAGGGAGAAGCGACCGTTACGTTGATGATGTATAACGACCACATTACCGTTTCTCCGTTGATGGAAGGTTTGGGTGCATGGCTCGGCATGGAGAACTTCCCCGAATTCCACAGTATCGTCCTCTCGTCGAACAACTTTAATACCTTGACCGCGTCGGTCAAAATCGACGAAGGAAACCGTCTGTCCGTTTCTATCCCCGATAACGGTATCATCCTGACCGTCAACGAAGGGGTGGGACAAGGGGGTGCCGGTAAAGATAAGTCCTTACTCAGCATCTTGGATTACCCGTCCGATCTCGGCGATTACGGCGGCTTTAACGGATTGTACTTATCCGAAAACGGTTTAGCGACGAGCACGAGTGACATTATTAACAGCTTGTTTGACGGCTTATGGGTGGACGGACTTGCTTTGACGCTGGAAAGCCGTACCGATTATTGGGATAGAAAAGACCTGTATTCTTGGTATCCGAAAGTGAATACCGAAACCGGCCCGAATACCTATGCCGACGATGACTCCGGTTATGACGGCAACGAAGACTTTGCCAATACGATGGCAAACCTCATTAAGGTCATAAAAATAATATCGAACGTCATCAACTTGATCAGCAAGATCGCACAGGTTGCTTCCGGTAACGTGATTCAGTTGATTAACGTAGCCAAACAGATCTATGATCTGTATAAAGAAATATCGCAAGTCGCCACGCAAGACTTCGAGGACGGCTATAAGAATTATCCGACCTTGTACAGAAATAAGTATTCGAGAGCGGCGCTGACCATATCGAAGAGCAACGACAACGTTATCGGGGCGTCCATTTCGGCACCGTCCTTCGGAAAGGGTACGGGCGATATTACGGCGCATTTGGAAAATCATATGCTTGCCGTTGCGGTAACCTGCGACTTGTCGATTAACCTCTTTAACATTTACAAATTGGATATCGGCACGATTTTGGGCGGAAACTTGCTTGGCACGAAATTGGTCGACAGCTCCTACAGCAACGTGGAAGAATCGGAAAGACCTTCCTTTGAAAGCAACGGTTTGATCGTACCGGTGATTCTCTTCCCCGATGCGCTTATCGAGTCCGAAGCCGCTTCGACGATCGGTTCTTCGAACAAAATGTACGGTACCGTATACGATCAAGACGGCGAGCCGATATCCGATGCCACCGTCATGTTCACTACCGGCATGGGCAAGAACTATACGACGACAACCGATAAAGACGGACACTACGCCTTCTTAGAACTCCCCATTACCCAATTTATGACGGGCGTGTACGACATTGCCGAATTGGATATTCTCTTGTTGGATCAGTTGATTGCCGCATACGGTTCCGATTACAGCTACGAGAATTTTGCGGGTAAGACCAAGCAGATGAAAGCGACGACGGCTCGTGCGCTATTCGAACAATCCACCATCAAGAGCAGTCCGACCGACGAAAAGATGATTGACGTCGAACTGCACGAATACTTCGTCAAGAAAGGCAATACCGAATATCAGTATTGCGGTAACGGCATGTATTATATGGTATCGGATAAAGCTACGGTTACCGTTTCGAAAGACGGGTATACCGCATATAGCAAGACGGGTATTTTGGTACAAGCCAAAGAAGGCAGAAAAGCCTTATGCGTCGATGCGACCATTCAGGATTGCAGCAAGAGTCAGCCGCAAAATATTACCGTCGAAGGTACGGTTTTGAACAGCAGTCTTGCGACGCCGTCGGTACCTGCGGGCGTCAAGAACGCAACGGAAAGCGACCGTATCGGCGGACTCCGCATCTTATACAACAACGGTGAAGACTACGCCACCAGCAGTACTATCGCCGGTTCTACGAAAGGCAAGTTCACGATGACGCTCCACGAGTATGCGGGACTTCGTGCTTTGCATACCACCGATTGTTATCATAACTTCGATATTCATTCGAGCGGTTATAATCTGATCGGATACGTCGTTTCCTGTGAAGAGATTTTGCCTTCGCAATATTACTATTGCACAGCGGCGGAAGTGGACGCTAAGATTCGGGAATTCTGCACCTACGGTCTGGATTCTTTCTCGGTACAATTATACGTAATGGTGGAAAGAACGGCTTCGACGACGTTGGTCGTAACGGGTGACGTATTCACCTTCGTTCCGTACACCTCCTTCAAGAAGGCTACGGAGATTCCTTACGGAACCGAACTCTACGAATATAACGTCGCGACGAACGGTTATACCCTTTCTTCGGACGTTATCTTCCAAAACAAGAAGTATTACGTAAGACAGGCGGTAGCCGCTTCCGACTTTGAAATCTGGATGGCGGTATACGACGGCGGTGTCTGGAAGACCATCGGCGTTTTGGATTATGCCGATTTGGCGCCCGATAACTTCGCTACCGGTATGGACGGCAACGGTTCGTTCAGCTTTACGCATGAAGACATGACGTTAGGCAAGAGCTATCGAATCAAGTTCCGTTCTTCGAAGTATCAAAATATCAATATGGAAATCACTTCGAGCGCAAGCGATCACGGAACCGTTTACTATACCGATTCTTTGTCGCATCCCGCTTCGTCGATGAAGTATCTCGATTCGAGCTTATCCTACCTGTACGTACAAGCGGAAATGGCGGAGAGAGCCGAACACTGGTCGAACAACTACGACGATAATCAAGTCTATACCGTAGAGGACGGCAAAGTCACCGTAAAGGCGGACGGCTTCTTGCAGGGACTTCGTATTCGTTTGGGTGCCGATATTTCGGACGGTACCAGCGTGTACACCGAAACCTACAAAGACGGCTTTATCGTACCCGATTATAACGAGTCGGAATTGGATTACGGTATGGGTGTAACCGATATGTATAACAATTATACCTATATCGAAGCGTGGATCGACTCCACGAAGTTGAACGGAATCCTGCTGAACGTCATGAACCTCTTGTGGGGTATGCTCGGTATCACCGAAGTGACGCCGTCGGCAAGAATTTCGGCGCAGGATATCAGCTTAGGCGACTATTTCAGCGAAGACGATTATAACGCCAATCCCGACGGCTATGCCAGTCAATCCGATAAATTATCGGGGGCGGATGCCGACGACGTGCTCGGAGCGTTATTGAAAGCGTATCTCGGAAAATACAACGAAGCCGACTTCTCGATTAACGATTACATTTATCAGGAAGAAGGCGCATACTATCAGGCTATGCTCAGTGCCAACGCCAAGATCAACGCCGGCTTAATCCACTTCGTCATGAAGATGGTTCTGCAAGACGTGGCGAAACTGCATCAACTCAGTACCGATAAACTGAGTTCTATCGTCGGTATGTTCGTAAAAGACGCCGAAGTCGACCAAATCGGTGTACTGGACTTGATTGCTTTCGTAGTGTCCACGCCCGGTTCTCTCGGCGAAATTCCGATCGTGGGTTCGGCGTTAAAGTCGGTCGGGACGATGTTAGGCGATTTGTTGATGGATTTGGCGTCCCTCTTGTCGTCGATATTGCCGTTGTACACCTCGTACAATATGTTCGACACCTACAATATGACGGGCAGTCCCATCAACGCCGCCGTTTATAAATATACCGAGTACGGCGAAGAGAGCGGCGGCACCGATACGCTCGCCAACCTCTTCTTCGGCAGTAACGCGGCGAAGGTGTACAGTGACGGCTCCTATCGTGTCACCAAGACGTATGACAGAAGTGCCTATGCCAAGATTACCTTAAACGCAAGCGACTCCGACGCCTATCTCGATAACATCTTCTTGTTCTTGAACGGTGCCAGCTTCTCGTCGGCATCCGAAACGCAGACGCTCGGCGAAGACAACCGCGACGCTTTCGATTCGGACGGCAACCAAGCCAAAGATCAGAGATCGCCGTGGAACTATTCGTACTGGGAAAAGAACGGTCGTGTGGGTACGTTCTACGATTTGACCATCGGGTACATGACTTCCAAGAGCTACACCGAAGCGACCGAAACCCTCAGTCAGGAAACCAAAGAAAACGGCAGCGTTTATATCCGCTACGGAAATAACGTGGACGGCTTCTCCTACGCACTGTATAAGCAAGCGTTGTTCGCCCTCTTTGAAAACGACGGAGAGAACTTCCGGTTGTTCGATTCGAGCGGTGTGGAAAGCTCGACGGGAACCTATTTGCACTATACCGATACGTCGTACGGCGATAAGTGTCCGGTGGCGGACAAGAACGCCAAAGCGTTGGAATTCTTGACCGATTACAATCTGAATGCCGATAAGAGCGACTTCATGTACTTTACCGTTGTGGAAAACACCACGTCGCAAGAAAGCACGAAGGTTTATACCTATAAGAAAGACAGCAGTGCGACCTACGCCGTCAAGGGTTCGGAAATCCGCATCATGAAGATCGTTACGCAGGGCAACGAAAACGACTTCGACGGCAACTATTATAACGCAAACGGCAGTTTGACGACGTCGAGTTACTATCAAGCTTGCTCCTTTACGAAGAATCGTCAATTTGCCGAAGACTGGATCGCTTCGACGACCTGTCAGTCCTACGCTTACGTCGATACCTATACGGCGGACGGAACGTTGTACGAAAGAATCTTCATCTTCGACGCCTACGGCGACAAGTACGTTCCGTATGAAAACGCCGTAGAACGGGGGCCGATAGACTACACGCAGAGCGTGGATTCTTCCAAGTTGATGGTGTGCGATACGCAACAGCTTTCGCTTGGTTTGGTCGACTATAAGGCGTATGACGACGTTTCTAAGGATTCCGCAAGTATCCGTAACAGCTCGTACGACCACTACGTTTATACCAAATACACGAACGGCGGGGCTTCTTCCTCCGAACAGGTCGGCTACGTTCTTTCTAAGTACGAAAGCACGACCAATGCGGAGGGCATCGCCGATAACGCGGGAAGCGCCATTTTGGATTTTGCGGACGGCAAGTACTTTAACGGTGCCAAAGACGCCATCAGCGCCATTACGTCGGCAGGGTATAAGATTACCAAACTGGATCCGTTCGAGAGTATCACGGACGATGCCAAAGCCAGTAAATTCGTTCGTAATTCCGCAGGCGAATACGTTCGTTACGGCTTACGCAACACCGACAATATCGACACGTCGAAGAACAATATCAATACCGATTACGATTACTGCTCCTACGAGTTATACGACTCCAAGACGGCAACGACGACGGTAACGTGGGATTACGTGTACTATACGAGAAGAAAGAGTCAAGCGGTGAAGGACGACACCTATCAACAAGTAGAAATCGTCAATACCGGTATCGATCTTCGTGTGGTGACCGGTTCGGCTTCCGCCAACAAGAGCGGCATCAAGAACGTCTTTAACGTCGGTTCTACCGAAGGCTTCTATTACGTACATGCAGAAGACAGTTCTTGGGAAATCTACAAGTTTACACCGCCTACGACCATTATATTCCACGATCCGTACGACCTTACCGACTTCACCGCCATCGGCGGAACGTGGGTAGAACAAGGGGGCGACACGTCGGGCAGACATAACACCGATACGAAGAAGACTATTTTGGATGCCTTACCGACGCGTGTCTACGGCAAGTTTACCAACGGGGAAAGCACCGGTACCAACGGTATCGACATTGCTTGGGATATCAATGCTTTGAGCTTGACGCCGAACGGTATCACCGCCGAAGATAACGTTTACCTCTACGGATATATCGGCAATACCGTCTTCGCACAGATTCAGGTATTGTGCGACAGAATCGACGTCATGGAAGAATTGCAAGGGGAAGAAAATGCCGGAGAATCGGCGTCGGAAATCCTCGCCAAAGTGGAAGAGATGCAAATCGTCGCCGGCGGCTTTACGCAGACCGACGACACCGAAGGCACCGTCTTTGCAAGATTGCGCAGTAAGAACATTTACGTCCCGAAGGCGGAAATGGCAAACTACATGACGAAATTCTCCGTCGAAAAGAGTGCTTTCGAAGATAAGTATTACGCCTTTACTTCGGGTAGCTACGGTAACGTGTTGATGATGGAAAAAGTGACGGTAGACACCTTCTACTATTACGAAGTCCACGCCTCCAACATGCAAGAAATTTTGGATTACTTGCCCGAAATGTTCGTATATCAACACGAAACGATAAACGGCGGCAAGTTGCAACGGGAAACCACCTATATCTTCAACGACCTCGTTTGGACGATTACGTACGAGATTCAAGACGAAGAAAACAGCATCGTCGTTGCCGACGGCGATAAGTTTACGGTACAAGGGGACGAATACGGCGTCATCCGCGTCGTGTTGACCGAAGGTACCGCAGTACAGGAATTCTACTACGATACGTTGAACGACAGAAAGTGGTACACCGATACGACGGTGGGCGAAGCAATCGTCGCCGTAGACGTCGCCGCCGTTTACGGTGCGGCGACCGTAGCGAAACTGGAGAACGTCGTTCTGAACGCCGACTACGTCAATAGTTTGGCGGAGAAAGAAGAAAGCATTTCGGCGGAACTCGGTACGAAGGTAGAACTGACCGACCGTCTGACCGTCACCAACGACGGCAACTATATCGTTCCCGCTTTGGCGGTCGACGGGTATACGGCGGTTTACTTCAATCTCGACCGAGCAGGAAAGGTGTTCACGAGTGATTGGTTTGATATTACGACGGAAACGATGTGGAAGCATCATGACGACACCACGCCGTATGACGGAAAAGACACCGCGTATTGGTACTATTTGGCGGAAACCGGCAAGGGCGTAACCGCTTGGGTAGAACTCGGTTCTACGGTGGAGACCACGAAGGTTTGGTACTATAATACCTTATCGGAAGCGTGGTATTATGTGACCGTCGACGAAATCACGAAGAAAGAAGAACGTCATTACGAAACGGCACCCGCTTCGGCAGGCTTGTTCAATCAAGAGTATATCGAATCGGTCGTTGCGTTCGACGAAGCGTTCGGTACCGCCTTTGCCGCACAACTGGCTTATTACAATCCCGCACACGGTTTGGAAAAATTCGTTCAGACCAAAACGAGAAAAGACGGCACGCCGTACGATGCGATTCCGCAACGTATCGGCGAAATCTCCGGTAACTACCTGCGCTGGTTGTATTATTACGACTGCAAGCACACTTCGAAGAAGGGTGGTTCTTCCGCTGTCTTTAACGAAGTCGTTACGCCGCTCTTGCACGAAATCAGCGGAACGGCAAACTACTTCTTGGGATACGACGGAGAAAGCATTATTGAGTTTACCACGTTGACCGCTTCTTACGGTAACAGCGAAAGAACGTCGGAAGACCAAAAGACTTCTTACATCAACTTGAAATATCGCACATACGGAACCGTACAGGTCTTTGACGGCGACAACAACGTAGTCATCGATCCGGTGACGGGCAAAGCCGCCGAGAGCGTGATTTCGGGCGTAACCGATTTCTTTGAGATTCAATTCCCGATGGATAACGTTTGGGACTTCACGCCGGTGGCGGTTTTGGCTACCGAAGCGCAAGGAACGGTTGACGGTATTCTCCCGCTCGACGGGACGGAAACCTCTCTGGCGGGCAAGAACCTTGCTTCGCTCGGATACTTTGCGACCGTCACCATCAATCCTTTGACCAACACCGATCCGTATGCGACGTTGGAAAACGTGTCGAAACTCAACATTCGTATCGCACAGAACGATCTCGTGATTAAGAATTGGGCGGTTCTTGCGGGAAGCTTTACCGCTTATGAAAATGCCGACGGTTCTTCCTTGCGTACCTACGACAGTCTGAATACCACCGAACAGGAATACGGCGTATCCTATAAGATTTGCGATAACCTCGGAAAGGTAACCGTCATCAAGGTTTATGTCCGCATCAAGTCGGCGAACGTCGTTTCTTTGACGGGTATCAACGAACAAGACAAAGTGAAGGCATATCAGGAAACTTCCGCCAAGAGTGCGACGGAACAGTTACTCAGCGAGTTAAAACTGACTTCCAAGACCGGCGTTATTGCCGTAGAATACGATTCGGGCAGCCGTCAGGAATTCAAGCAGACCGAGTACAAAGTAAGCTATCAGGCTTTGTTGGAATACTCCGAAGAACCTCTCTATAAGGGTGAAGCCGCCGAAGGCAAGACGGAAGCGGAATTGCACTTCTACGTCAAGGGCGTCATCTATATCGAAGGCGACGACAACATCAGCTACACCGTTCCGTATATGAATTATCGTGAAACGGGTACCTATGCGGTCTCCGTCCATATCGGTAAACAAGGATTCACCACGACGGAAATGGAAAGCATTTTGACCGAACTTGCGGTAAACGGTGCCACGAACGGCATCAATTATCGTGTCAACAAGGTCAAGGCGAGTGCGTACGACGCTTTGTATAAAGAACTTTCTCGCTACAATCAAATCCTTCTCGAATCCTATAAGACGAGAGATAACGACGCCGGAAAAGCCGACGCATGGGACGCTTGGTACGAACAATACGACGATAGTCCTGCCGATAAATTGCATTTAGACATGTTGTTGTTGAAGGCGCAATTACCTTATATGCGGACGTCGATCAATTCTCTCATGGCGGACGGTTATAACCGGTTATATAGCAGCGGTAAGATTTCCGCAAGCAAGATTACTTCCTTGTTGGATACCGAAAAAATCGATAATGCCGGTATGGAAACCACTTCGTTGAAGGCAAACGTTTGGAAAGATTGGTTCGAGAACTATACCCGTTCTTACCGCACCATTTACCGTACGGTGGAAAATACCAACATTGCGACGTCCGCCGCTTCCAAAGTCTTTATGAAGCAAGAAGGTTCCTTCACCGTCAAAGACTTGAAGAACGCTAAGGACGACAAGAACAGCAGTATCTACACCCACAACGTTTATTTCAACAACAGTTCTTCCGTAACCAGCGTGGAAGTGAAGTGGTTGGATACCGAAAACGCTATTGCCAAACTCAACAAGCATATCAGCTATAACGGCTATGTGATGTCGATGGATTTGGAAATCAACGACGTCCTGTTCGGACGGCAAACGGTCTACAACGTACCCGTTCATCTCAATTCCGTCAACGTGGGCGGCTTGTCTTTGAACGGTTATACCGACTATACCGTCTACTATAACGACGGCATCAACTTCCAAGCTTACGACTCCGTTAAGACGCAGGGCAGTCCCACCACGGCGGTCAAGAGCAAGTACACCTACGTGTTCGTACGCTACTCCGCCTATGAAGACGGCAGAGTCTTCGGCGTCGAACCCGATACCTATATCGGTCTTGCCAAAGTACAGGGTGCTTCTTACGAAGAAGCCGCCACCGCTCTCCGTCCTACCGACTTCGAGTGGTACCGCAAGAGTGAAACCGATAATGTCAGCGGTTATAACGAAAGCAATACCGACCGTCCGTATCTCTACGTACGTTACACCACCTACGATACCGACACCGAAAGAATGAACGAGTGGGTAACTGACGTTACTTCTCTCCAAACGCCGTACAGTATCTTTGCGGGCGTATATCAAGGGAAGATTTCCGATGCGTCCCTCGTGTCCTTCACCGATGATAATACTTATTGCAGTGCGTACCGAGAAAACGTTTCGTTGCAAGTCAACGTCTACGACGAAAGCACCATCGACGACTTCTTGAATATCTATTTGGTACAATTGTATTCGACCACCAAGAACGGCACGATGAACATTTGGACGGAAGATGCCGACAGTAAAGTGGCTTATGCCAACGCGTCGGGAACCCACACGTGGGAACTTGCCACCGAGGTTCGTGCCGACGGCAGAAGATACGTGCTATGGAGATACGTCGACGATACCAACCGCAACGGCGATTTGACCGACGACGGCTTATCCTATAACGGCAAGAACGGAACCGTCACGAAAGTACAGGTTCGCGTACAGAGCTACGGCTATGAAGACGACAATTACCAAACCTCCAACAAGTGGTATCGTTGGGTAACGGTCGACCTTGCCAAATTCTATAACGACGGTGCATACGAATCGTTTGTACAAGACTATACGATCAGTGCCATCAACGGTATCGGTGCGACGGTGGCGGATTCCGACAAAGCGACGGGCATCACCATCAGCTCGCAAAAGCAAGACGGCAGATACGTGATCGTCCTCGATCCCGCAGGGTACGACCTCTCGAAACCCGTTTCGGTGGCGGTCACCTTCCGTTCGGGCGAAACGGCTACGTTGCAAGGGACTTTGGCGGTATCGGGCGAAAGCTTCTATAAGATGGCGTACCTGGATACCACGTTGACCTTCGGTACGCAAACCAATACCAAGCAGACGGTTAAGATTCGGTTGAGCAACAAAAATGCTTATACTCTGTCCTCGACCAGTCCCATCGTATATCACTCCACCGGCGTAAAGGGCAATACCTTCGACGTCGTTCTGTCCGACGAAACCAAGTATAACTGGTCGGGCTACGACGACTTGAACGCTTTGCTTCCGACCACCGCTACGGTAACCGCTTTGCAAGGCGGCATCAAGACGGTAGAACTTACTTTGCCGGTACAGTGGATGGAAATCGAAGCGTACGATCCGACCACCGGTCTTACCTACAAGGAAGATACCGGTATCGAGAGAGCCCCGACCGCAACGGCGAAGATCGGTAACGAAACGTTAGGGTACTTCCAGCGTGTCGAAACCTTATATATCTATCCCGAAACCTTCAACAGAAAGGCGGTAACCGAGATTCCGAACGCTCTCCATATCGATCCGTACGACGAAAACAACAACGCCGACAGAATGTGTGAGCAGTACGCCGTCGTCAACGTAGCTACTCTTATCGGTAGCGACGCCGACGCAGTGATGGAAAACTACACGCCGATGAGCAAACTCTATTACTTCGGTAAAGAGGATTACGGCGAAGGCGAAAACGAAGACTGCACCACCAAGAAGATGACGGTAGCCGTCGACCTTGCGGATATTAAGTACGAACAGTACAGTAAGAAAGGCTTTACCGAGTGTTCCTTCGACGTTGACTTTAACGTCGGTAACACCGTCAGCGGCGTCAAGAACTCCTTTGAAGTCCGCTTCCCCGTCACCGTAACGGTTACGTTGTGGTCGAGAAAGATCACCGCCATCACCGCACGCAAGTATGAAGAAGTCGTGGTCGGAAGCGAAGCCACCGAAGAGGATAAGAGCCAATACTACGTTCGCCGCATAGCCGACGGAGAATACGTTTCTTATATCGACAGAGATAAGACGCATGACGCCGACGAAAGAAACGGTATTTACGAAAACGACGGTACGAGTTATCTCTTCTACGAAAGACAGGACGAACTGACCGGCAATATGTACAACAAGATTAACGTCGACGAGTATACCTTCTTCGTGACGTACGGAAGCGGTAACGAAGCCATCGAGTTGACCGACAGTATCTACTTCGAAGGTTTGGAAGATATCGGCTACGGTATGGAAGACAGTAAGAGTGGCTACGTGACCGCCTGCATAGGCGAGGGTGCTTTGAAGCAGACCTATGCCGTATCGTATCGGTTGACGAAGTCCGATTTCTTAGGTATCATCGCTCCGAGTGCCATGACCGACTCCACCGATTACGTGGGTGCCAACACCATGCTCCGCTATAAACAGGGAAATAACGGTTATATGTTGTCCTATCTGGATATAGAACCGTTTATCGGATTCGTGGCGTACGGAACGTACAATTCGAATGGCTATACCGTCAGCAACGATAGCGTCACGACCAAGCGTACCGACGTGTTCTATAACGGAAAAGCGGAATTTGCCGATTACGGCTTGCCCGAAAAGATGAATGCGTTGATTGAAACCGATCAAGGTTTGGTGGTTCGCGAAACCTATGTATACTGGGATTACTCGGCGGTACAAGCGGTCATGAGCATCAACGGCGGCAGATACATGAAAGACGAAACCGACGTATGCGTACGCGTCACCATCTTCGACGGATACGACGAGAACGGCAAGATGCTGAACGCACAGTCGATGCCCGTTTCCGTCGTAGTCGAAAACAGACAAATTCAATACTACGAAGTCAGCTACGATTACTTTACCGACGGCGGTGCGAACGAGTACAGAGCGTTGGACGATATTATCTACACGACGGCAAATCAAGGCAGCGAAGACACCTACGAATTGTTGTTGAATCCGTACAACTTAAAGAATGCGATGTTGGATGATTACGATACGTTCTATTCCAAGAACGCCTCGTACAGTGAAGACTTCGACAGTAAGAACTTCTCGTACTTCCGTAGCGTGCGGGTGGTTTGCGAAGGCGGATATACCGTAACGTACAACCTGACCGCCGATAACTACGTCATCTTCGACAGTAAAACGAAGAGCAAGACCGACACGAGTAACCTCTATGCCGGAAAGGACGTTTCCGTCAACATTTTGGTCGGACGTTCCGTTTCGATGCAATATCTCGAACAGAAGACGGCAAAGGAATCCAATGCGGAATCGGAAGGCTATTACGTCAAGGGTAAGAACGGCGTCTACGTGTTGTATACCGAGAGAGATCGCACGCAAGATCCGACGAGTGCTTCCTGCTTCTACGAAACCGACGGTGCTTCCTTCGTGTTCTATAAGAAACAGGCGGTTACCGCTACGGCTGCCGCTTCTACCGTCAGTGCCAACGACGGTTGCATGTTAAAGGTGGCTCCGAAGACGGAAGGAAAACTTTCCTCGACGACCTATAACGTAACGGAAGGCGACGACAAGTACGGCGACTTAATCTTCGAAGACGGTATTAAAGTACGTATCTTGGATATGAGTTATCAAAAGGGTAACGGTTTGGCGGTCGACGAATACTTCATCGATCCGTACGGCATCATCTCGTCGTTCGATACGGCGGTCGTCTATGACGAAAAAGTCGACAAAGTACAAATCGTCGGTGCCGACGACGTTAAGTACAAGAAGAACGATACCACGATCGTCAAGTACACCTTCTCGCAAATCTCCTATAACGGACAGGATATCAATACCAACTATTATACGTTGACTTCCATGGAAGCGGACGGAACGGGTAAACTCTCCATTACGTATAAGAGAAGCAAAGGCGACAACACCGGCAAAGCTATCGGATACGGCGGCGGCGTCGGGCGTTTGGTGGTTACCTTCGGTAACGTGATAGAACAGGCAATCGGCGGTGCGCAAACCTACGATATTCCCGTTCTGTACGTGGAAAGAACCATTAACGACGTCATCTTCGACGCCGACAACATGCCGAACTACGACGTGACGCAAGAAGCCTTCGTATTCGATCCGTACGTAACCTATACGAACGACAGAGGCGGATTCGACAAGACGAAAGAACAAGGGTACTTCGTCGGCGGTCAGTATTCTCCGAAGTTGTCCTTTAAGTTGACGGCAATCGACAGATTGATGGGCATCACCGGCGATAACAACGCCTTTGAGTACGCCCTCTCCGGACAGTCGACTATCGGCTTAGTCGTTACCGATAACAACATGACTATCAAAGTCGGTGGCGGGAACTATACGGTTTACGCTCACGTCGGCGAAGGCAAAACCGAACAAATCATTTCCTTCAAGGTGCGTATCTTGTCTCGTACCGCACAGTTTAACCAACGTGTGGGTACCGAAACGTATAAAGCCAAGAAGGTAGACGATACCTACTATTACACCATCGGCGGTACCAATTACGAAATCTACCAAAAGGCGGGCATTACGGTCAACGTCTTCAACGGTAATCTGTTGACGAAGAGAACGCTCGGCGGCGTCGACGTTTGGTGTTTGGACGAGGAAAAATTCAGCAAGGCTCTGAGCGTGTACGACTATATCGGACAGACGGGCATTTCCGACCAAATTTTGGGTAACGTCCTGAACAGAACGTCGGGGTATCAAGTCGCCGTCTTCTATCAAGATTTCGATGCGCCTATTCTGTATACGATGGGCGTCGATGCTCCGGTGACGACGACCGACGAAACGGGCGAAGGCTATGTCTTTAAGTTGACGTGGGAAGAAAGAACGGGTACTTCGGGTTCCTCCGTTTATAAGAACGGTCTTATCATGGAATTCAAAGTGGATACCGTCTTCGGCTTGAGTTATAAGGGTACCGAAATGCGTTTGTACATGAAGTTACCCGGATATGCTCTCGGCAAGAAGGGACAACAAAACGTCTACATTTCCATACGACAAACCGAACAGTACATCATCGACGTCATTCCTTCCCGCTCGGTCAACGGCGTGGCAAAGGCAGTCGCGACCGACCTCTATACGGGAGATTGCGACCTGTACGGCAAGACTTGGCTGAACTACTTCGGCGAGTTTATTAAGAGTATCGACGGCGTCGTCGAGTATCAAGAAAAGACGATAGCGGCTACCGGCGAAAAGGTTGTCCTCGTCTACGATACGACGTGGGCGACCGTAGGAACGGGACACTACGTCCTTGCTTATAGCAAGAAGACGGGTAGATTCACCGTCAACAGTCCGTACTACTTCATCATTCGCGGCGGCACCGATAATCCGTTCGACACCACCGTCGGCGGTTTGCGTATGCCCGACTATATCGAAATTCGATTGACGAGTAAGGCACTGTATACCGAGTATAACGAAGCGGTCGCCGCTTTCGAAACGGTCGGCACCTATCAATCGTACGATTCCTTCACCGCTTGGTATAACGCCTGGACAAACGACCATGCTTCGGAAATCACGACGAAGTCCACCTACGAGAAGAACAACACGACGAAGTATCTGTCCAGTATTTGGTCGAACGCCAGCAATAACTTGCTTACCATGGCGTATAACGATACCTCTCTCGTGACGGCATTCAGTATGAGTTTGGACGACCAGTTGTACAAGATGAAGTTTAACGTGGTACCGTGGCTCTTTGCCGACAAGACGGGCAACGCAACCGACGGACCGGTTACGCTGTTCGCCAGCACGACGGTAATCGGCCCCGACGACATCATTATGATGCCCACCAAAGAACTGTCGAGTGCTTATCCCGCTTCGGTTCTGTACAGAAATTCTTACAATGCGGGTGATTCGAACGTAGACTTAGTCTATAACGTCAGCGAAGGAAACGTAGCGGTCGTGTTCGACGAGTACTACGGCTATCAATTAGAGTACTATATCACCGATCCGTATACGGGACTTAAGAATACCGTACCGTATACCGTAACCGTACGCAATATCAAGGCGGGCGGAACCTTCCGTAACAATCGGAACAAGTGGTATTTCGGTAACGTCGACTTCTACAACACGAACGATGCACAGTATGCGACGATTACCTTCGGCGGAAAGGGCGGACAAACTTTGCGGTACGTCTTTGAAAACGTTTCGGCGAACCGTACGCAAATCAACAGTAACATTCCTTCGGTGGTCGTCGTGAACGCCGATAACGATGCGGGTTATACCTTGCCCGATACCTATCAGCAAATCTTCACCGGCGGAGCCACCACGCCCGGCTACGTGTATATCCCGTTGAGCTATACCATAGAGCCTCTCACAAAAGCCGACCAAGACGAAGACGGTAACGAATACTTCGCTTCGGGTATTACGTTGAGGGGCAAGAACGTGACCGCCGCCACCTCCTACGTGACGACCAGTACGGCACAACAACAAAAGTGGACGCCGTATCTCGGTGACTCCTCGAACGGAACGGGCGGTTCCGATTCTACCGTACTGAATAATTTGCAAATCGCTAAGATTCGCTGGAATATCGACTGCGGCGGAGCCATTTATCCGAGCAATGCCAACAAGTTGACCGGTACCATTTTGGCGGGTAGCTACGGCGGTATGGTGGAGTACTTCTTCGACGCCACGACGGTGGAAAGAAGCGGTGCCGAAAGCTTCCTGACCGTATTCAGAAGTAAAGTTCGTACGACGGGCATAACCACCTTGTCGGACGGCAAGTTCAGACTGTATGCACCCGATACGCAAGAACCTTCGGGCAGTAACACGACGGCGTACGCCTTCACAAACGCTTCGGTGTCGGTACCCAGTACCTACTCCTACGGCGGCACTTCGTGGGATTTGGAATTAAGAAACGGTTACTATACCAATAAGAACCAAGTCAGAATCAGCATCAAGAGAGGTACCGAGTTAGACTTGTCGTACTTCCCGATTATGGCGGTCGGCTATAACGTCCTCGAAGTATCGCAGTTCATGAAAGAAATCGCCGAAGCCGGCGGTGGATTGGGCGGATTGCTGATTGATGCGTTTATCGATCAAGGCATCGTGGAAGAAACTCGCGAAACCGGTATGATGTTGCCGTGGAACGAGGTCGCCGTCTATACCGACAGCAGTTGCAGCGGAACGGCAATGGCGTTTACCGATATCGATACGTCGAAGGTAGGCAGATACTACTTGCAGATCACACCGAGTATCGAGTACGGCTACGTCGTACCGAAGAAAGGCAAAGAAGCCTACGGCGGCACCTTCAATAAGATTTTGAAATTCTTCGGTGCCGAAAAGTACTACACCACCAGAGAGCCGTATACCGAATCGGAGGTCGCTTCGTATACCAATTCGAAGAAGAATTGGTCGTCCGGCACCTATAACTTCAAGATCACCGTGGTCTTGAGTATCACCAAGTAAGCGAATACGCTTTCCCGACGAAAAAAGGAGTCGTCTTGTCGAAGACGGCTCTTTTTTCGTACCGAACAAGCCTCTCCGAGAGAATTTTTATGAAAGATACCGAATTTTTTTATATTTTTTTATAATTGCGTTGCATTTGTTACGGAAAAATGCTACACTACTTATAGTGGATAAGCACAATAAGTATTTATTATTATACAGAAACGATAAGGAGTGAAGAATGCAGGGGCAAGCAAAACCGAAGATGAAACGCAGTTGGCTGGAAATCGTACTGTTCGTTTTGATTATGACGACGGTCGTTACGGCGTCGATTACGTCAAGCACGTTTGCAAAATTCGTTACCGAAGAAACCTTTACGGGAGAAACGCCCGTTTCCAACTGGGGTTTTCATTTGCGTGTAAACGGATACGTGGACGGCGAGGCGGGCGACACCAATGCGGCGGCGAGTATCGTATCGGGTATGAATTTGGCGACGGCAAAAGACAGCGTCCGAAACACCGATGCCAATGCGTTTATCAAAAACGGCACCGTTGCTTTCGGTTCGGAAGGGTACATGCCCGTCGAAATCAAGTACGTAGCCGACCATGCTTCCGAAGTATCTTTGTTGATTACCGTGAAAGCGTATTTTACCGATTTGCCGAGCGGCATGCTTTTTACCGATAACCTCGGCAGAACCGTCGCCCGTCAGGAAAATGCCAAAGGGTATACCTTTACCGACGTGCAGTATGCCGGCAGACCGATGACTTCGGTCACCTATTCGTATTTCCTCGGCTATGACGAAATGGAGCATTGGACGGACGGAGAATACATCAATATCGGTTTTCGTTGGGCGTGGAAGAACGACGAAAACAGCAGTAACGAAAAGCCGGACATCGGGACGGCCGTCGTCGTTACGGCGGAACAGGTTCTTTCCGAAATCGAAATCCCCGACGACGCACGCAAAATCCACTTTGCCAACGCCCTCACCGACGATGCCGAACACGATAAGTACGGACTTGTCTTGGACGACGCCGACACTTTGAATATTTTGACTGCCGACCTCGGCGACGTAACGATAGAGCCGACCGCCGATTTTTATTTGGACGTCAACGGAAAAGGACTCGAAACCTCTACCTACGATTTCAAAATCGGGACGGGCGTCGACAAAGTCGTAGCCGGTACCTTCCGCAGACCGAACGTAGACTATACCGACACGACCAAACGGCCGGCTATTACGGTGAACACCGTCGATTCTGCGGCGACTTCCACCGCTTCGGTCAAGATTTCGAAAGATTTTCAATACGCCTACGCCGACATCAATTCTTACGACTACAAAGTCGATTATTTGGTGGACGTTTTGAACGGCGTTTTGTCGGAACAGAAAAAGCCGACGCCGTACGACGCCTTAACGTACGTTATCGACCATAAAACCGCTTCCACCTTTGCCGTCTATACCGATGCCGAAGAAGTCACCGATTTTGACAGTTTGGTTTCGTTAATCGAAAACAGAGGCGACGAAAATAACTATATTTTGTGGGACAGCGAAAGCAAGTATTTCGTAGCTTTCTTAGGAAACGAATACGCCGTGACCGACACCACGAAAGGTATTCTTTCGGTGGGTGCCGACTATTCTTTATTTAAGATGTACAGTGCCGTGCCCGCCACGCAGACCTATTCCGTTTATTTGACGGGCGATTCGATTACCGGTGACATTGACGATCTGACGGTCGGGTTGGACGTCGGCAATAACGACGGAATCACCTCTATCACCTATGACAGAAGTACGGCGACTTCGGCGAGAAACGTCCTTATTCGTACCAATGCGTTTTCCACCGTTTTGACGGTAAACGGTTATGTAAAAAGTACCGACCATAGTAAGGGCGACGTCGTGTACCACTACGGTATGGCGGGTATGGTGGACGTCATTCAATGCGCAACCGCTTCGTATGACGAATACGGTATTGTCGGCAGACTGACCGCAACCGCTTCGGGTGCCGTCGCCCATATCGAGATAAAAGAGGGTGCTAAGGTCTTCCAAGTGGAACAAAGCGTAGGTGCGACTACCACCGTTACCGTCGAAGAAAATGCCACCGTATACGATATTGAGGGCAAGAAGGTGAGCGAATACGTCCATGCTTCGGCTACGAAATTTACGGCGAGCAATACCGAAGAAGGGAATCGTAAAGAAACCATTACCGCCGCAGAATGTCAACACGAAAACGGACTTTCCGTCATGAGCGACGAAATGCACGTCTATGAATTCTGCAAGACTTGCGGTTATACCGTCATTCGTATTAAGAATACGACCACGCAAGAAGAAGTCATCAAGACGATCAGTAACGGCGATGAAAACGTGATTATTCCGAAAGCTACCTACAGCATGAACCAAACCACCGAAGACTTCGACGATCTTGTCGACGACCTTGCCGAAGGCACCATCGACATTTCGACCTTGGTACAAGATAAGACAAGCGACACCGAAACGACGGGTACCGCCGTCGTGCCTGCCGTAGAACAAACCCCCGAAGTCAGCGATGTCATCGATATTACTTGCGAACATGAATTTGGAACAATGGAAGTCATTACGGAGGCGACCGCACTCGCCGTCGGTCAAGGGAAATTTACTTGTATACATTGCGGTTTGTTCTATTTTGTGGTAATACCGAAAGAAGAACAGAATCCCTATGCCGTTATTGAAAATATCGGATCGGTTGCATTAGGCAATACCGCCGCAACGGACGATATTCCTACCCTGATTGCTTCTTATGGCAATGTTAATACCGAAATCTATAATGCTACTCTTGTCGCAGGAAGCGGTTCTTGTATGAAGCATGGTAAAGATACGACATTTGAAAATGTATGGGAATATAGTGCCCTATTGGATGACTATACCACACAACAAATAGAAGAATATTTCGGAGATTATACCTATTTAAGTTATGTCATTACGTTTGATAAAGACGTATCTTATCATGGTGGAGATGGTAATCTTTTGTATTTTTGCGGTAGCTTAAATGGTGGACAATGGCAAACTTCTCTTCCGGTTGTCGCAAATTATAATGCAAGTGAATATGAGAATGAAATAACGAAGTATTACCATATTTATTATGCCGAATATTTGAGAACGGAAGATTCTGTCGGCAATGCTCAGTATACCGAAGAATTTGCCATAAATGCGTATACTGCCGTGATAATAAACGAGGATGACAGTAATGAAGATTATTTGAATTTTTGTATTGCCGTTGAAGAAGCAATGGAAGGATCGGGAGCGGATTCTGTGTATGTAAATAATTGTGTTATGGCACAAATATACAATTTCAAAGCCAATACAGAATATACTTTTACCGAGAACAAAATTCTTTCGTTAAGTTCTGTTTTGACGGGAAGTAAGTTTAAGTGTACTGCCGCACTTATGGATTTGGACGGAAGTAACGATGAGATTACTATGAGCATAATGCTCTATGGCTATAAGTCTAAAGCGGACGCCGTAGCGATTTCTTCGGACAGAAAACTTGCCAATGTCATTTCTTTTACTTTTGAAGCAGACGGGGAATAAGCTTTTTATAAGTAACAACGTAAAGTCCTTCGGCATCTTTGCCGAAGGACTTTTTCTTATCTTTTTTGTCTAAAATTTACAGACGGAGCCGTCGGACACACACGGATGGTTCCCGCATATTTTTTTCGAAAAACCATGCGATTTTGATTGACTTATTTTTCCAAATGTAATACAATAGTAACGCTGTCTTTAGGGATGATGTGGAAGGTTACCGATACACACGGATAGTTTCCACGGACTTACACGTAAGCAACGACGAGCGTGACTAACTGAGAGGAGGGGCGCCACCCCGATTCAAAAAGGACGGTAATACAAAATCGTTAGGATAAAAACAGGAGGTAAAACATGGCAGGTCAAAAGATTAGAATCAAGCTGAAAGCTTATGACCACAATCTGATTGACAATTCGGCGGCGAAGATCGTAGAAGCGGTTCAACAAACCGGCGCAAGCATCTCGGGACCTATCCCGCTTCCCACCGAAAAGGAAATCGTAACAATTTTGCGTGCTACGCACAAGTATAAGGACGCAAGAGAACAGTTCGAACTTCGGACGCACAAGAGACTGATCGATATTTACAACTCGACGAGCAAGACGGTAGAGGCACTTATGAAACTCGACCTTCCCGCCGGTGTGGATATTCAGATCAAACTGTAACGGGAGGCTTAAAATGAAGAAAGGTATTTTAGGTCGCAAACTGGGCATGAGTCAGATCTTTTTGGCTGACGGTCGTATGATCCCGGTGACCGTTGTGGAAGCAGGACCGAACACCGTCGTGCAAATCAAGACCGCCGATAAAGAAGGCTACGATGCCGTTCAAGTCGGGTTCGTTGATTTCAAGATGCAAAAAGAAGGTCAATACAAGGGAGTCGGCAAGCAAGCGCAAGGACACTTTAAGCAAGCGGGCGTTGCTCCCAAAAAGTATTTGAAGGAATTCCGTTTTGACGATATTTCTTCTTACAAACTCGGCGATATCATCACCTGCACGAGCTTCGTGGTCGGTGACAAGGTTACCGTTACCGGCAAGAGCAAAGGTAAAGGTTTTTCGGGTGTTATTCAAAGATGGAACGCGCAGCGTGTCGGCTCCATGTCTCATGGTACCGGTCCTATCCACAGAAGCGTAGGTTCTATGGCGGCGAACTCCGACCCGAGCAGAGTATTCAAAAACAAACACATGGCAGGTCAATGGGGTAACGAACAAATCAGCGTGAAGAACCTTGAAATCGTTCGCGTGGACGAAGCCCGTAACTTGCTGTTTATTAAGGGTGGCATCCCCGGTGCAAAAGGCACTGTGGTCGTCATCAAAGCGTAAGGAGGCAAATCATGGAACTTAAAGTTATCAATACCGCCGGTGAAGAAGTCGGTACCGTAACCGTAAGCGATGAAATTTTCAATGCCGAATACAACGAAGCTTTGATCCATCAAGTCGTGGTGGCTCAACTTGCCAACAAGCGTCAAGGAACCAAATCCACGCTTACCCGTACCGAAGTATCCGGAGGCGGCATAAAGCCTTGGAGACAAAAGGGTACCGGTCGTGCCCGTCAAGGAAGCATCCGCTCTCCGCAATGGCGTCACGGTGGTGTCGTATTCGCACCGAAGCCGAGAGATTTCTCGAAAAAAATCAATAAGCAAATGAAGAAGCAAGCTTTGTTATCCGTTTTGAGCGAAAAGGTTCGTTGCGGCGAATTTATCGTGTTGGACACCTTAGAACTTGCGGAAGCAAAGACCAAACTGATGGCTGCCGTTTGTGCAAAGCTCGACGCGGGCAAGAAAGCGATGTTCGTGCTTGCCGGCGAGAACGTAAACGTGGCTCGTGCCACCGCAAACCTTCCCGAAGCGGAAATTTGTGCGGCTGACCTCATCAACGTGTACGGACTCGTTCGTGCCGGAAAGGTCTTTGTCACCAAAGATGCTCTTGCAAAGATAGAGGAGGCAAATAAATAATGAACGCATACGATATTATCAAAAAACCCGTCCTCACCGAAAAAGGATACAGCGGCATTACCGAAAAGAAGTACGCTTTTATCGTAGATAAGAAAGCTACCAAGACCGATATCAAGGTAGCCGTCGAAAAGGCTTTCGGTGTACAGGTCGCGAAAGTAAACATTGCAAACTATGACGGCAAACTCAAGCGCATGGGAAGAAACGAAGGCAGAACGCCTGCCTACAAGAAGGCTTTTGTCACTTTGACGGAAAGCAGCAAGCCCATCGAATACTTTGAGAGTTTGTCCTAAAGCGGAGGTAGGTTATGGGAATTAAAAGATTTAAGCCGTATACTCCCGGACGTCGTACTTATACCGTCAGCGATTTTTCGGAAATCACAACCACGAAACCCGAAAAAAGCTTGTTGGAATCTAAGTCCAAGACGGGCGGAAGAAACGCAACCGGAAGAATTACCGTTCGTCACATCGGCGGCGGAAACAGACAAAAGTATCGTATCATTGATTTTAAGCGTAACAAGGACGGTATTCCCGCTCTTGTTAAGAGCATCGAGTACGATCCGAACCGCTCGGCGAACATTGCGCTTCTTGCGTATGCCGACGGCGAAAAAGCATATATCCTCGCTCCTTTGGGTTTGTCGGTAGGCGATACCGTACAAAGCGGTACGGACGTCGACATCAAAGTAGGTAACTGCCTTCCTTTGAACAACATCCCCGTAGGTACCATGGTACACAATATCGAGTTCCAACCCTATCGTGGCGGACAAATCGCTCGTAGTGCGGGTGCGGCGGGACAACTCATGGCAAAAGAAAACGGCAAGGCAACCATTCGTATGCCCAGCGGTGAAATGAGATACGTTCCTCTCGCTTGCAGAGCTACTATCGGTCAAGTCGGCAATCTCGAACACGAAATCGTCAGTTTGGGTAAAGCCGGCAGAAAAAGACACATGGGTGTCAAACCTGCCGTTCGCGGTGTCGTTATGAACCCTTGCGATCACAAACACGGTGGTGGTGAAGGTAAGAGCCCTGTCGGTCTTCCCGGTCCTGTGACACCTTGGGGTAAACCTGCTCTCGGTTACAAGACGCGTAACAAGAAGAAGAACTCCGGCAAATTTATTATTAAGCGTATCAATTAGGAGGAAAAATGAGTAGATCCACAAAGAAAAAAGCTTATGTTCATGAAAGTCTGAAGAAAAAGATTAAGGCGATGAATGAAAGTGGCGTGAAGAAGCCCATCAAGACATGGTCTCGTGCTTCCTTGATTTGTCCCGAATTCGTGGGACATACGATCGCCGTTCATGACGGAAAGAAACATGTTCCGGTGTACATTACCGAAGACATGGTCGGATTGAAACTCGGTGATTTTGCACCGACGAGAAACTTCCACGGTCACGCAGGAAGCAAGACGGCGGGCAAATAGGAGGTAAAACATGGGAAAAAGAATTTATGAAAAGGCCATGAGACAAAAGGCCAATAATCCCGATAACGGCAGACCGAGTGCGACGGCAAAATATATCCGCATTTCTCCCTTTAAGGTGAGAGCGGTTTTGGACCTCATCCGAGGCAAGAGCTATCGTCAAGCGGTCGGTATCCTCGAAAACTTGAATAAGTCTTCCAGCGAACCCGTTTTGAAGGTATTAAAGAGTGCCGGTGCCAATGCCGAAAACAACAGCGGCATGAACGTCGAAACTTTGTACGTAGCCAAGTGCTTTGCAAACGAAGGTCCCACCTTAAAAAGATATATGCCCAAAGCTCACGGCAGAGCGGGCGGTTTGTTAAAGCGCACCAGCCACATCACCATCGTCCTTGACGAAAAAGTAAACGCATAAGGAGGCAAATATGGGACAAAAAGTTAATCCGCATGGTTTAAGAATCGGTATCAACGCCCGCTGGAATACCCAATGGTATGCCGACAAAAAATCCTTTGCTGCTTGCATCAAGGAAGACAACGATATCAGAAAGACACTGAAGAAGAAATACTATGCCGCTGCCGTCAGCAAGATCGTCATCGAGAGAGCTGCCAACAGCATCACCGTCACGTTGTATTGCGGCAAACCGGGTATCGCTATCGGCAAAGAAGCCGTCGGTATCACCGATATGCAAGGCATTGTGAAGAAGATCGTAAAAGACAAAGACGTCAACGTAAACGTTTTGGAAGTTAAGAGCGTTGATGCCGACGCACAACTTGCAGCCGAAAATATCGCAGACAGTTTGGAAAAGAGAATCCAATTCCGTCGTGCCATGCGTCAAGTGATGAGCAGAGCCATGAAGGCTCCCGCCGTAAAAGGTATCAAGACGATGGTCAGCGGACGTTTGGACGGAGCCGAAATCGCTCGTAGCGAACACTACAGCGAGGGTAGTATTCCTCTGCAAACCATCCGCGCCGACATCGATTACGGCTTTGCGACCGCTCACACCACTTACGGTGCCATCGGCGTTAAGGTATGGATTTATAAGGGAGAAATTCTCGGTAAGCAACAGAAAGGAGGTAATGACTAATTATGTTAATGCCTAAAAGAGTTAAGAGAAGAAAGCAACAACGGGGCAGAATGACCGGTAGAGCCAACAAGGGTAACGTCATTGCTTACGGTGATTACGGTTTGATGGCTATGGAACCGAGTTGGGTTACCAGCAACCAAATCGAAGCCGCTCGTATTGCCATGACCAGATATATCAAACGTGGCGGTCAGGTATGGGTAGACATCTTCCCGCACAAACCCGTTACGAAGAAACCCGCCGAAACCCGTATGGGTTCGGGAAAAGGCAGTCCCGAATATTGGGTGGCAGTCGTGAAACCGGGCAGAGTTTTGTTTGAAATGGCAGGCATCAGCGAAGAAGCCGCCAGAGAAGCGTTACGACTCGCCGCCAACAAACTTCCGATTAAGTGCAAGTTTGTTAAGAAAGAAGATACCGAAGGAGGAGAAAACTAATGAAAGCCGCAAAATTTTTCGAAATGAGTACGGAAGAACTCAAGCGTACGCTCGATGAAAAGAAAGCCGACTTGTTTACCCTTCGTTTTCAACACGCCACCAACCAATTGGAAAATCCTCAAAGACTGGTTGAGTGCAGACGTGACATTGCCAAAATCATGACGATCCTTCGCCAACGTGAACTCGAAATCAGCTTCGAACCCAAAGCTCCGGCGAAAAAAGGCTCGAAGAAATAGGAGGTAACCAATGGAAAAAAGAAATTTGAGAAAAAGCAGAATCGGCTTGGTCGTTAGCGACAAGATGGATAAGACCGTTATCGTCGCCATCGTGACCAAAGTAAAACATCCGCTTTATAAGAAGTATATCACCCAAACCAAGAAGTTCAAGGCGCACGACGAAGAGAACGCTTGCGGTATCGGTGATAAAGTAAAAATCGTTGAAACCCGTCCTCTTTCCAAAGATAAGCGTTGGAGAGTGGTGGAGATCATCGAAAAGGCTAAATAAGGAGATATAAGCTATGATACAACCCCAAACAAGATTAAATGTAGCCGACAACTCCGGAGCAAAAGAGATTATGTGCATCAGAGTCCTCGGTGGTTCTTATGTCAGATCGGGTAACATCGGTGACGTCATCGTCGCTTCCGTAAAATCCGCCGCTCCGAACGGAACGGTGAAGAAGGGACAGGTCGTTAAGGCGGTCATCGTGCGTAGTCACAAAGGCATCATGAGAGCCGACGGTTCTCACATTGCGTTTGACGATAACGCCGCTGTCATTATCGATAACCAAAAGCAACCGGTCGGAACTCGTATTTTCGGACCTATCGCAAGAGAATTGAGAGAAAAAGATT
>DCGI01000015.1:78029-86119 GCA_002315475.1 Christensenella sp. UBA1782
GCTGTAGGAGGTCAAGATGAAATTCAGCGTAAAGAAAGAAGATTATGTAAAAATAATCGCAGGACAAGACAAAGGCAAGTTCGGTCAAGTCGTTGCCGTCGACGTGGAAAACGGTAGAGTCGTCGTAGAAGGCAAAGATCTTCTCATCACCAAGAAGGCGACCAAAGCCAGAAAGGCTTCCGACAAAGCCGGCATCGTGGAAATCCCCCATACGTACGATATTTCCGACGTTATGCCTGTTTGTGCGACCTGCGGAAAGCCCACCCGCGTTAAGCACGCCGTGGTAGACGGCAAGAAGGTACGCGTATGCAAATGCGGAGCCGTTCTTGAAACCAAGAAAGTAAAAGAAAAGGCAAAAGCCACCGTCCGTAAAAAGAAGACGGCAGAGGATAAATAAGGAGGTAGACAATGGCTGAACAGTATGTAAACAGATTAAAAGTTCGTTATGACAGCGAAGTCGTACCTGCTTTGGTAAAAGTCTTCGGTTATGAAAACGTTATGCAAGTGCCGAAATTGGAGAAAATCACTTTGAATATGCGCTTAGGCGACGTCAAAGATAACTCCAAGAGCGTACAAATCGCTATTGCGGAATTGGAAAAGATCGCCGGACAAAAACCGGTCGAGACCAAAGCAAAGAAATCGGTCGCTAACTTTAAGGTGCGTGAAGGAATGATACTCGGTGCCGCCGTTACGTTGCGCGGAGAAAGAATGTGGAACTTCCTCGATAAGCTCATCAGCATCGCTCTCCCCCGAGTACGCGACTTTAAGGGTATTTCCGGAAGCAGCTTTGACGGCAGAGGCAACTATGCGCTCGGCATCAAAGAACAATTGATTTTCCCCGAAATTTCTTACGACCAAATCGAAAAAGTCAGAGGTTTTGACGTATGTATCGTTACGACGGCAAAGACCGACGAAGAGGCAAAAGAGTTATTGAAACAACTCGGAATGCCTTTTGCCAAGTAGGAGGTACAATATGGCAAGAAAAGCATTGAAAAACAAGCAAGCCCGTCCGCAAAAGTTCTCGACCAGAGAATATACTCGTTGCACGATTTGCGGTCGTCCCCACGCTGTTCTGAAAAAATACGGTATTTGCAGAGTATGCTTCAGAGAATTAGCTTACAAAGGCGAAATTCCCGGAGTGAAAAAGGCAAGCTGGTAAGAGGAGGTATATTATGGCATTAACAGATCCTATTGCAGATATGCTGACGCGTATCAGAAACGGGTTGACGGCAAGACACGAAACGGTCTCCGTACCCATGTCCGCCACGAAGAAGGCTATCGCCGATATTCTTGTTACGGAAGGATACCTTAAGAGTGCGACCGTCGTTGCCGATGAAAAAGGCATCCAAGGCAGTTTGTTACTTGAGTTGAAGTACGGCGAAAATTACAGCAAGGTCATTTCGGGACTTCGTAGAATTTCCCGTCCCGGTCTTCGTATTTACGCTCGTGCCGATCGTCTCCCTAAGGTACTGAACGGACTCGGAATCGCTATTATTTCCACGTCCAAAGGTATCATGACCGACAAAAAGGCTCGTGCCGAAAAAGTCGGTGGCGAAGTACTCGCTTACATTTGGTAAGGAGGATATTATGTCGAGAATCGGTAGATTACCCATAAAAATCGAAGAAGGTGCTAAGGTAGAGTATAAGGACGGTATCGTTACCGTAACCGGAAAGCTCGGGACCTTATCGCAAGCAATAGAAAACGCCCATATCGACGTCAAAATCGAGGACGGATTCGTACACGTTGTTCGTAACAACGAAATGAAAGCCACCAAAGCCGCACACGGACTTTACAGAGCTTTGATCGCCAACATGATGGTTGGCGTAACCAAAGGTTATCAAAAAGGTTTGGTACTTGCCGGCGTAGGTTATAAGGCGAGTTTGAGCGGAACCGACCTCGTCCTGAGCGTAGGCTATTCTCATACCGTGACCGTAAAGGCTCCCGCCGGCATCAAGTTTGAAACGCCGAAGCCGGAAGAAGTTTTGGTAAAAGGTATCGACAAAGGTCTTGTAGGACAAACCGCCGCCAACATCAAAGCCATCAGAAAGCCCGAACCGTATCATGGCTACGGCATCCATTACAGCGATGAAACCATCCTCCGTAAGGAAGGAAAGACCAACGGGAAATAAAGGAGCGTAAATTATGGTAGGTAAAATCGATAAAAACCAAGTAAGAAAAGCAAGACACGATCGTATCCGTTTTCGTATTAAAGGTACGACGGAAAGACCTCGCTTGAATGTGTATCGTTCTTTGAATCACATCTACGCTCAGATTATCGACGACTCCGCGAATAACGGAGTAGGCGTAACCCTCGTTGCGGCGTCCACCGTTGAGAAGGAAATCGCTGCCAAAGTCGCAGAAATGACGAAGACCGAAGCTGCCAAAGAAATCGGAAAGATTCTCGCCGAAAGAGCTATCGAAAAAGGTATCGACACCGTAGTATTCGATAGAGGCGGATATCTTTACACCGGACGTGTAGCGGCTATAGCAGACGGCGCAAGAGAAGCCGGCTTGAAGTTCTAATAAGGAGGACGACATGGCAAGAGAAAAGTTTAAAAGAGAAGATAGAAGAGAAAGAGAAGAACTCATCAAAAAGACCGTTGCGGTAAATCGTGTTACGAAAGTCGTTAAGGGCGGACGTAATATGCGTTTTGCGGCTTTGGTTGTGGTCGGAGACGGACACAACAGAGTCGGCGTGGGACTCGGTAAAGCGAAAGAAGTACCGGAGGCCATCGAAAAGGCAACGGAAGCCGCTAAGAAGGCTATGATCACCATCTCTACGGTGGGCTTGACCATCCCTCACACCATCGAAGGTGTATACGGCAGAGGAAAAGTTCTGTTGATGCCTGCATCCGAAGGTACCGGTGTTATTGCCGGCGGTGCGGTTCGTGCCGTACTCGAAGCTACCGGAATCAAAGATATCCGTACCAAGTGCATCGGAAGTAACAACCCGATTAACTGCGTCAAGGCTACCATCGAAGGTCTGAAAGCCCTCCGTACTCCCGCAGAAATCGCAGCCATTCGCGGTATCAGCGTAGAAGATCTGTAAGGAGGCAAAAAATGGCACAACTTAAAATCACGCTCACAAAGTCTTTGTTCGGTCGCGTAAAGAACCAAAAAGCCAATGCAGAGGCTCTCGGCTTGAACAAAATCGGCAAGACGGTAGTAAGAGAAGACACTCCGGCAGTCCGCGGTATCATCACCAAGATTGCTCACCTCGTTAAGGTAGAAGAAATTTAAGGAGAAAATAGTTATGAAATTGCATACATTACAGCCTGCTTTGGGCTCGACCACGTCGGAAAAGAGATTGGGCAGAGGTATCGGTTCCGGTCTCGGCAAGACCAGTGGTAAAGGGCACAAAGGTCAATGGGCAAGAAGCGGCGGCGGTGTTCGTCCGGGATTTGAAGGCGGTCAAATGCCTCTCACCCGTAGACTTCCTAAGAGAGGTTTCAAGAACGCGGCATTCAAAAAGATCTATTCCATCGTCAACGTCGAAGTTTTGGATAAATTCTTCCAGGACGGAGACGTGGTCAACGCGGAAGCGTTAAAAGCAAAGGGTATTATCAGCAAAATTGAGGAGTATGGCTTGAAAGTCTTAGGTGATGGCGAAATCACTAAGAAACTGACTGTGCAGGCAGCGAAATTTACCGGCGCAGCAAAAGAAAAAATTGAAGCCGCAGGCGGATCGATCGAGGTATTATAATGCTTCAAACACTAAAAAATGCTTTTACGGCACCCGACATCAGAAAGAGAATACTCATTACCCTGCTTTTATTGTTGCTATACAGAGTAGGTTGTTTCGTTCCCGTTCCCGGTCTGGATTTTTCCACGTTCGGGAATTCTTGGGACGGTAGCAACAACTTGCTTTCCATGATGAGTTCCATAACGGGTGGATCTTTACAGTACGGTACCATTTTTGCACTCGGTATCTTACCGTTCATCAACGCATCCATCATTATGCAGCTTCTCACCTTAGTTATTCCGAAATTGGAAAAACTATCCAAAGAAGGGGAAGAAGGAAGAGAAAAAATCAATCAATACACTCGTATCTTCTCCATATTGTTAGGTATCATTCAAGGCGTAGGCGTCGTTATCAGCTGGAAAGACAGTATTAGCGGCGTATTCGGTACGACAGAAGTCAGCAAAGTCTTTACCATGATTTTCATCGTATTGATTTTGACGGGCGGTAGCTGCTTGGTTATGTGGCTGAGCGAAAGAATTACCGAATACGGCATCGGAAACGGTTCTTCTTTGATTATTTTCGTCGGTATCGTATCCTCTTTGGGTAACGCTTTGTGGCAAGCCATGACCGAAGTCATCCCTGCACAAGTTAAGGAAAACAACGACACGACCGGCATTTGGTTCCTTCTCGGATACCTCCTCATCGTCGTATTACTGTTCTTCTTAATCGTGTTTACCGATTCGAGCGAAAGACGGATTCCCGTCGTTTATGCGAAGCGTGTAAAGGGCAACAAGATGTACGGCGGACAATCCACCTACATTCCGATCAAGGTAAACTCCGGCGGCGTTATGCCGATCATCTTTGCGTCGAGCTTGATTATGTTCCCGCAGATGATTATGCAATTCGTCGGCGAAACCAACGATTTCGTGGTGTGGTGGTATAAGTGGCTCGGAGTAGGCGGATATCTCTACGGCGTAGTGATGTTTATCCTCATCATCTTCTTTGCCTTCTTCTATGCGCAGATTCAATTCAATCCCGACGACGTCGCTCGTATGATTCAACAAAACGGCGGAACCATTCCCGGTTTCCGTCCCGGCAGAAATACGTCCGAGCATCTGCGTAAGGTCAACAATCGTATTACTTTATTCGGAGCAATCTATCTCGGTGTATTGTCTTTGATTCCGGTATACCTTCTTCAGTTGGACGGCTTCAAAGCACTCGGACTCAGCGATGCGTTCAGTGCGACGGGGTTGTTGATTATCGTCAGCGTTGCGTTGGAACTCGACAAGCAGTTACAAAGTCAATTGATGATTAAAGCCAATAAGGGCTTCTTGAGATAAGGTTTATGAAACTGATACTTTTAGGAGCACCGGGAGCCGGAAAAGGCTCGCAGGCGACAAAAATAGTAGAGGATTTCGGCATTGCGCACATTTCTACGGGAGATGCGTTGCGTGCCAATATCAAAGCGGAAACCGAGCTCGGGAAATACGCCAAAAGTTTTATCGATAAAGGACAGTTGGTACCCGACGAGGTGGTGGTAAAGATCGTTGCCGACCGCATTCAACAAGAAGACTGCAAAAACGGTTTTCTGTTGGACGGATTCCCCCGTACGGTTGCGCAGGCGGACGCCCTTGCCCGTTTAACGGATATAGATTACGTAATCGATATCGAAGTGGATTTCTCGGTCATTCAGGCGAGAATCACCGGACGGCGTATGTGCGTTTGCGGAGAAACCTATCATGTTTCCACCTACAAAAGCGACGTATGTGCCAAATGCGGTAAAAAGCTTTATCAACGGGACGACGATAACGAAGAAACGGTCGCAAACCGCTTAGACGTTTATCGGAAGCAGACGGAACCGCTTATTGCGTATTACGCTGCGCAGAAAAAACTCGTTTCGGTGGACGGAAATCGTTCTATCGACGACGTTTACGCAAGCATAAAGGACGTTTTACATGGTAACCGTTAAAAATGCTTCTCAAATCGACGCTATGCGTCGAGCGGGAGCTATTTTGAGAGATACCCTTTCCCTCTTGGAGGAAAAAACGGTAGCGGGCATCAGTACCAAAGAGTTGGATACGATAGCGTACGAGTACATAAAAAGTCAACACGCCGTCCCTTCCTTCTTACATTATGACGGATTTCCCGCATCGGTTTGCATCTCCGTGGACGAAGAAGTGGTGCACGGTATTCCTTCCAAACATCGCATCGTGCAAGCGGGCATGTTGGTGAAACTGGATTGCGGAGTGGGTATCGACGGTGTACATACCGACGCCGCGAGGACGGTATGCGTGGGAAACGTCAGCTCCGAAAAGAGAAAACTTGCCGAAGTTTGCAAACAGAGTTTCTTCGAGGGTATGAAAGTTCTGAAAGAAGGTACGAGATTGGGGACGCTGGGACATGCGATCCAATCGTACGTGGAAAGTAACGGGTTTTCGGTGGTGCGCGATTTAGTAGGGCATGGCATCGGGACGAAGGTACACGAGGATCCCAACGTACCGAATTACGGAGTCGAGGGCAGAGGTATGAGGATGTACTCCAATATGACCATCGCCGTAGAACCGATGATAAATGTCGGAACCCATGAAGTGGAATGTCTGGAAGACGGCTGGACGATCGTTACGGCGGACGGAAAACCTTCCGCACACTATGAAAACACCGTAGCAATCACGCCGGACGGCATAGAGATACTCACTTTATAAGGAGGCTCGCATGGAAAGACCTATTTCGATAGGTTCGGTGGTATACAGTCTTGCCGGAAGAGACGAAGGCAGGTTCTATATAGTCGTCGAAATTATCGACGGGAACTTCGTTTCCATCGTGGACGGGGACGTCCGAAAGTTGGAAAAACCGAAGAAAAAGAAAGTCAAACACCTTCGGGTAACCGGAGAAGTTTTGGAAGGCATCGCCGCAAAAATCGCGGCATCGGCAAAAGTGTACGACGCTGAAATATTCAGTGCACTCAGAAAATATAATCCTTAAATTCGGAGGTATGCGTGTCAAAGGAAGACGTTATTGAAGTAGATGGCGTTGTTATCGAAGTTTTACCGGGAACAAACTTCAAGGTAAAATTGAACAACGGCGGACATATCATCACCGCTTATTTGTGCGGGAAGATGCGTCAACGCACCATTAAAGTCAGTGTGGGCGACTCGGTCAAAGTGGAAATGAGCCCGTATGACTTAAACAGAGGAAGAATAAGTTACAGAAACAGAAATTAACAAAAAAATCGGAGGTATATTATGAAAGTCAGACCGTCGGTAAAACCTATGTGTGACAAATGCAAAATCATTAAGAGAAACGGAAAAGTTATGGTTATTTGCTCGAAATATCCTAAACATAAGCAAAAACAAGGCTAAAAACGTTTGCAAAAATTGATAGAGTTGTGCTATAATATCACAGCTTATTCGGAAAACCATCCTCGAAAGGCGAAAAAATGACTTTCGAGGATTCCATTTGAGTTCAATTTGAAGGCGGCTGAATCGCTCTATCCCACCAAAAACAGAGCGGTTTCCTTCATCGATTCATATAGATAAAGAATAAAAAAATTTTGGAGGAGAAGTTAGATGGCTCGTATAGCAGGTGTAGATTTACCCCGTGAAAAGAGAGTAGAAATCGGATTGACCTATATCTTTGGTATCGGTCTCGTTACGTCGCAAAAAATCTTAAAAGAAACCGGCGTGAATCCCGACGTCAGAGTCAAGGATTTAACCGAAGACGACGTAGCAAAAATTCGTGATTATATCGAATCGCATTGCGTCGTAGAAGGTGACTTGAGAAGAGATATCGCCTTGGACATCAAAAGATTAAAAGATATCGGATGTTACAGAGGTGTAAGACACAGAAAGAATTTGCCCGTAAGAGGACAAAGCACAAAACAAAACGCTCGTACCCGTAAGGGGCCGAAGAAGACGGTCGGGCGTGGTAAGAAAAAGGACTAAGGAGGTAATGTATGGCTACTGCAGTTAAAAAGTCTACCGTAAAAAAGAGAAAAGACTTAAAACGTATTGAAAAGGGACAGGTTCACGTACATACCACCCATAATAACACCATTGTTACCGTAACCGATATGCAAGGAAACACCATCAGTTGGGCTTCCGCCGGCGTAATCGGCTATAAGGGTGCTCGTAAGGAAACGGCTTTTGCCGCTACCCAAGCCACCGAAAAAGCGGTAAACGATGCAAAAGCACACGGCATCAGAAGAGTCGAAGTATACGTAAAGGGTACCGGTCAAGGCAGAGAACCCAGCATCCGTGCCATCCAATCTTGTGAAGTGGATATCACGATGATTAAGGACGTTTCTCCCATCCCGCACAACGGTTGCCGTCCGCCGAAGAGACGCCGCGTTTAATTTGAGGAGGTATAATAGACAATGGCTAGATATACAGGTCCTGTTTGCAGACTTTG